>WFOW01000354.1 GCA_015487895.1 Gammaproteobacteria bacterium
CCTGGACACCCCCCATGGCATCCCCCTGACTCCCTGCTCGGCTGCTCCCTGGCGATCCCGGCCGCCGGGTCCTCCTGGGGAGCGCCCTGCATGCCAGCCATCGGCCGACGGGCACCGCTCATACCTCAGATCGCCTCGGTGAGGCAAGCGGTCGCGTGCAACAAAGGCGCGTTTTTGTGAACGGGTTCACGTTTCTTCGCCGGTAGGCACGAGCAGCCGTGCGCCAGAAGGCAGGATCGAGGGACGGTCTGGAAGGGCGGGTCAGCGGCGGCGGGGCAGCGCGGCTGCGGCGAGGGCGGCGAGGAGGCCGCC
Organism: Gammaproteobacteria bacterium; assembly: GCA_015487895.1. Taxonomy (GTDB): domain Bacteria; phylum Pseudomonadota; class Gammaproteobacteria; order S144-34; family S144-34; genus S144-34. Next base: position 313 of record WFOW01000354.1, read on the forward strand.
GAGGGCGCCGTCGCGGTGGGCGGCGACGTGCACGGGCCCGCCGGTCAGCGCCTCGCTCGCGGGCAGCGCGCCGCAGCAGGCCTCCCACGCGAGCTTGGCGGCGAGCCCGGCGAGACAGGCGGCGGCGAGGCGTCGCGGGGCCCCCGCCGCCGCTGCCGCAAGCAGCGTGCGTGCGGCGCCGTAGGCGATGAGGCCGTGCGCAAGCCCCGAGGCGCCCGCGTACCAGCGCACCGCCGGGTCGAGCAGCAGGCCCGCGTCGACGGCGGCCGCCGCGGCGAGCGCCGCCGCCGTCCAGCCGCGCCAGCCGGCGGCGGCGCGGAAGAGCAGCGGGCCGAGGGCCGCGGCGAGCGCGCCCGCGGCCGCGTGCGCGGCGCCCAGGTGGACGAAATGGGCGGTGAGCAGGCGCCACCACTCGCCGGCGAGCACGGCGCCACGGTCGTAGGCGAGCGCATCGAGCAGCACGGATGGCCCCTCTGGCGGACTGTGACGGGGTTCACACGATGGCGACGGGCGAAACCCTACATTGCACGGGCCCGCGGGCACAGCCCCATGGACGACACCGCGACCCGGATGCAGCGCCGGATCCTGCTCGCCGCACTGCTCGCGCTCGCCGTCGCGCCCGGCGCGCCGCGCGCCGCCCCGCCGGCGCGCGCGCTCATCGTGGCGCTCTCGCCGCAGGCCGCGGCGGCGGCCGGCCCCGCGCGCGTGGCGGAGCGTGCGGCGGCGCTCGCGCGGGCGCGCACGGGCCTCGGCCTGCGCGCGCTGCGCCGCATCGACGCGCGCACGGCGGTGCTCGCCCTGCCGCGGCCGCTCGCCGGCGCCGAGCTCGCTTCGGCGCTGGCGGCGCTGCGGGCCGACCCCGCCGTCGCCTGGGCCGAGCCCGACTGGCGCGTGCAGCGCCTGGCCCTCCCAAGCGACCCGCGCTTCACGGACCAGTGGCCCCTGATGGCGCCTTCCACCTGGCCCGGCGGAGCGGACCTGCCGGACGCGTGGGACGTGACCACCGGCGACGCGGGCGTGGTCGTCGCGGTGATCGACACCGGCGCCGTCGCGCACCAGGACCTGGACGGCAACGTCACGGACGGCAGCGGGCGCCTGCTCCCGGGATACGACTTCGTCTCGCTCGACACGGACCCGGGCGGGGCCTGCGACAACCAGCCGTGCGTGGCGAACGACGGCGACGGCTGGGACGCCGACCCCAGCGATCCCGGCGACTGGGTCACCGCCGCCGAGGCCGACAGCGACCCCGCGAACGACCCCTACGGGGGCTTCTTCGCGGGCTGCCCCGTCGGAGACTCCTCGTGGCACGGGCTCGGCGTGGCGGGCATCGCCGGGGCGCTCACCGACAACGCGCGCGACGTGGCGGGCGTGGCCTGGCAGGTGCGAATCCTGCCGGTGCGGGCGCTCGGCAAGTGCGGCGGGCGCCTCAGCGACGCGGCCGCCGCCATCCGCTGGGCGGCGGGGCTCGCGGTGCCGGGCGCGCCGGCCAACCCGAACCCGGCGCGCGTCATCAACCTGAGCCTGGGGCTGGCGATCCCCTGCCCGGCCACGCTCCAGGCGGCCATCGACGCCGCGCGCGCGGCGGGCGCCACCGTGGTGGCGGCGGCGGGCAACGACGCCGCCAGCACCTCCGGCTGGTCGCCGGCGAGCTGCGACGGGGTGGTGGTGGCCGCCGCCCACGACCGCGACGGGACCGAGGCGAGCTACACCAACTACGGCGCCGAGGTGGACGTAAGCGCGCCGGGCGGTGACGCGCAGGCGGTGCCGGTGCTGTCCAACAGCGGCACCACCGCTCCGGACCCGACCC
>WFOW01000355.1 GCA_015487895.1 Gammaproteobacteria bacterium
CGCCTGGGGCTGGCGCGCGCGCTCGCGCGCGGGCCCGAGGTGCTGCTGCTCGACGAGCCCACGGCGAGCCTCGACGCGCACGCCCGCGACGCCGTCGAGACCCTGCTGGCTGAGTGGCTGGTGCCGGGGCGCGCCATCCTCTGGGTGAGCCACGACCTCGGCCAGCTCGCGCGCGTGGCCGCGGCCGTGTGGCGGCTCGAGGGCGGACGGCTGCGTGAGGCGGCGCCGTGACCGTGGTCCCGCTCTCGGCCCTCGACCTCGCGCTCGCCGCGGCGCTGGTGCTGGCGCTCGCGGGGCTCGCCTGGATCGGGCGGCTGGGCGTGGCGGGGACGCTGCTCGTGGCCGCCGCGCGCACCACGGTGCAGCTCCTGCTCGTCGGCCTGGTGCTCAAGGCGGTCTTCGCCCGCGCCGACCTCCTGTGGGTGGCCGGGCTGGCGCTTCTGATGCTGCTGCTCGCCGGGCGCGAGGTCATGGCGCGCCAGCGGCGGCGCTTCCGCGGGCCCTGGGGCTACGCCCTCGGCACGCTGTCCATGTTCCTCTCGTCCTTCGCCGTCACCGTCTTCGCCCTCACCGCGGTCATCGGCAACACCCCGTGGCACGAGCCGCGCTACGCCATCCCGCTGCTCGGCATGCTCCTCGGCAACACCATGAACGGCGTCGCCATCGGCCTCGACCGGCTGACGGCGGGCGCGGCGGAGGCGCGCGCGGCGATCGAGGCGCGGCTCGCCCTCGGCGCGCGCGCCGCCGAGGCGGTGGCGCCGCTCGCGCGCGAGGCGGTGCGCGCGGGGCTCATCCCCATCGTCAACGCCATGTCCGCGGCCGGCGTCGTCAGCCTGCCGGGCATGATGACGGGCCAGATCCTGGCCGGGACGCCGCCCATGGAGGCGGTGCGCTACCAGGTGCTGATCATGTTCCTGATCGCCGCCGGCACGGGCTTCGGGACGCTGGCGGCGGTGCGGCTCGCCGCCCGCCGGCTGTTCGACGCCCGCGAGCGCCTGCGCCTCGACCGTCTCCGCTGACGCGCGCTTGCGGCCGCGGGCGCGCTCGGGCAAAGTCGGCCGGGGCGGCAGCGGTGGCCGCGACGGCAGGGAGGAGACGGGAATGCGAAGGACCGGCGTGGCGGTGGTCGTGGGCGCGGTGGCGGCGATGGCGGGGCTGCTCGCCGCGGTGTGGTGGCAGACGGCCGGCCCGCGCGGAGGCGCGGCGGCCGCACCCGTCCCGGAGGGAGGGTCCTGGCGCGTGCCCATCGGGCCCGGGCGCGCCCTGGTCCTCGACGTGCCGCGGGGATGGCGGATGGCGGTGCGCCGACCCGTCGCGGGCCCGCCCACGGTGCTGATCGGCCCTTCGGAGGGCGATGCCTTCCGCTTCCTGGTGACCCCGCTCCTGCAGGGCGGGGGCGCGCCGCTCGACGACGCGCGCCTCCAGGGCTTCCTGCGCCAGATCGGCCAGCGCGTGGTCGCCCGCTCGGTGGAGGGCAGGATCGACCTCGAGCCCGTCCCGGGCGCAGGAGGGGCCTGGTACTACCGTCTCACCGACCGCGAGCCCGGCGAGGGCTACCGGCACCTCGCCCAGGGGGCGCGCGCCTTCGACGGCGTGGTGATGACCTTCACCTTCCTCAGCCACGTGCCGGACCCGCCGGCGCTCGCCGAGGCCCTGCGGGTGGTGGCCACGGCCCGCGTCGAGTGAGGGCGCTGCCGTGGGAGCCGCCCTCACCGTCAACGCCCTTGCCGCACTCGCGCTGCTCGCCGCGGCCGCCGCTCCGGCCGCCGCGGCCACCGTCTACCGCTGGGTCGACGAGCAGGGGCGCGTGCACTTCTCCGACCGCCCGCCGCCCGGCGGGGGCGAGCGGCTCGAGGTGCGCCCGGCGCCGGCGCCCGGCGGCGCGCCCGCCCCGCGCGGCGGGGCGGAGGGCGGGATGGAGGCCGCCGGCCGCGCCGAGCGGCAGCGCCGCCTGCTGCGCGCCTTCGAGGCGGAGCGGCGCGAGCGCGAGGCCGCGCGCGCGCGCGCCGCGGCCGAACGCCGCCGGCGCGAGGCGCGCTGCCGCCACGCGCGCCGGCGCCTCGCCCTCTACGAGCGCGTCCACGTGGTCTACGAGACCGACGCCAAGGGCCGGCGCCGGGCGCTGGGCGAGGCCGAGCGCGCCGCGCGCATCCGCGCCCTGCGGGCCGAGATCGCCCGCTGGTGCGAGGACGGCGGCTAGCGGGCGCCGGGCAGGGGCCGGATCGGCGCTACAGCTCGAGCAGCGCCCGGCGGAAGAACTCGGGCGCGGCGAGCGCGGCGCGGTGCACGGCGGCGTTGTAGTAGCGCGTCTCGAAGGGCCGCGCCGCCACCGCCGATTCGCGAAAGCCGTCGATGGCCATGTCCTTGCACGCCATGGTGGCGGTCCACCAGCCCGAGGGGTAGGTCGGCTGCGGGAAGTGGAGCGTCGCCACGTCGAGAAAGCCCGCCGCCCGCATGGCCCGGTGCATCCCGGTGAGGATGTCCATGTGGTACATGGGCGACTCGCTCTGCTGCACCAGGAGCCCGTGCGGGCCCAGGGCGCGGCGGCAGTCGCGGTAGAAGGGCTCGGAGAACAGCCCCTCGGCCGGCCCGATGGGGTCGGTGGAGTCGACGATGATCACGTCGTAGCTCCCGGGCTCGGCGTCCTTGACCCACTGGATGCCGTCGGCGAACTCGAGCCGCGCGCGCGGGTCGTCGTTGGAGGCCGTCAGCTCCGGGAAGAAGCGCTCGGCCAGGCGCGTGACGCGCTCGTCGATCTCGACCTGGGTGACGGACTCGATCTCGGGGTGCTTGAGCACCTCGCGCAGCGTCCCGCAGTCGCCGCCGCCGATGATGAGCACGCGCCGCGGGTCCGGGTGCGTGTAGAGCGCGGGGTGCGCGAGCATCTCGTGGTAGATGAAGTTGTCGCGGTCGGTGAGCATGACGAAGCCGTCGATCACCATCAGGGTGCCGAAGAACTCCGTCTCGTAGATCTCGATGCGCTGGTAGGGCGTCTGCTCCTCGTGGAGCTTCTCGGCCTGCGCGAGCTTGAGCGAGAGCGCCGAGCCGCCCTCCTCGCACACCTCCGTGAACCAGTGCCCCTCGAGCCGCGTCATGGGGGCGCAAGCCTACGGCCGCGGCGGCGCGGGCGCAAGCGGTCCCGCCGCCGGCCCGCGGCGGCCCCGCTCTGGTAGGCTTTCGCCTCCCATGGACGCCGAGCGCCTCTACAACGTCGCCCGCTGGGGCGAGGGCTACTTCGACGTCGGCCCCGGGGGCCGGCTGCGGGTGCGCCCGCGCCGCGGCGAGGGCCCCGCCCTCGAGCTCGCCGAGGTGGCGGCGGCGGCGCGCGCGGCCGGCCTCGGCTGGCCGGTGCTCCTGCGCTTCACGGACATCCTGCGCGACCGGGTCGCGGCGCTGGTGGCCGCCTTCGACCGCGCGCGCGCCGGCGACGGCTACCGCGGCGCCTACACCGCCGTCTACCCCATCAAGGTCAACCAGCAGCGCAGCGTGGTCGAGGCCATCGTCGGCGCCGACGCTGGGCGCGTGGGCCTCGAGGCCGGCAGCAAGCCCGAGCTGATGGCGGTGCTGGCGCTCGCGCCCCCGGGCGGCGTCATCGTCTGCAACGGCTACAAGGACCGCGAGTACGTCGAGCTCGCCCTCGCCGGCCGCGCCCTCGGCCACCGCCTCTACCTGGTGCTGGAGAAGGCCTCCGAGGTGCCGCGGGTGATCGAGGCCGCGCGCCGCCTCGGCGTGGAGCCGCTGCTCGGGGTGCGCGTGCGGCTCGCCTCCATCGGCGCCGGCAAGTGGCAGAACACCGGCGGCGAGAAGTCCAAGTTCGGCCTCGCCGCGCGCGAGCTGCCGGGCGTGGTGGAGGCCCTGCGCGGGGCGGGGCTGCTCGGGGGCCTGCGCATGCTGCACTTCCACCTCGGCTCGCAGGTCGCCAACATCCGCGACATCCAGCGCGGCGTGCGCGAGGCGGCGCGCTTCTACGCCGAGCTGCGCCGCCTCGGCGCCCCGCTCGACACCGTCGACGTCGGCGGCGGCCTCGGGGTGGACTACGAGGGCACGCGCTCGCGCAGCTTCTGCTCCATGAACTACACCCTCGACGAGTACGCCTTCAACATCGTTCACACCCTGTGGGAGGTGTGCGCCGAGACGGGCCTGCCGCACCCCGACATCCTGAGCGAGTCCGGGCGCGCGCTCACCGCCCACCACGCCGTGCTGGTGACGAACGTCACCGACGTCGAGCCCGCCCCCGACGGCGGGGCGCCCGCGCCGCCGCCCGCGGACGCGCCGCACGTGCTGCGCGACCTGTGGCAGGCCTGGGAGCGCTTCGCCGAGCGCTCGCCGCTCGAGATCTACCACGAGGCGGCGCACTGGCTGGCCGAGGCCCAGTCCATGTTCGACCACGGCCTGCTCGACCTCGCCGCCCGCGCGCGCGCCGAGGCCCTCTATCACGCGCTGTGCCGGCGCGTGCAGCGCGCGCTGGACCCGCAGGTGCGCGCCCACCGCGAGGCGCTCGACGAGCTCAACGAGAAGCTCGCCGACAAGTACTTCTGCAACCTCTCCATCTTCCAGTCCATGCCGGACGTGTGGGCCATCGACCAGATCTTCCCCATCGTGCCGCTCGCGCGCCTCGACGAGCCGCCGGCGCGCCGCGCCGTGGTGGTGGACCTCACCTGCGACTCCGACGGGCGCATCGACTGGTACGTGGGCCGCGACGGCGTCGAGACCACGCTGCCGCTCCACGCCCCGCGCCCGGGCGAGGACTACCTGCTCGGCTTCTTCCTGGTCGGCGCCTACCAGGAGATCCTCGGCGACATGCACAACCTCTTCGGCGACACGGACTCGGCGAACGTGGTGCTCGAGGGCGAGGGCTGGCGGCTGGAGGAGCCGCTGCGCGGCGACACCGTCGACCGCCTGCTGCGCTACGTGCACTTCGACCCCGAGCGCCTGCGCGCCGCCTACGCCGCCAAGCTGGAGGCGGCGGGCCTCGGGCCCGCGCGCGCCGAGGCCGTGCGGCGCATCCTCGAGGCCGGCCTGGAGGGCTACACCTACCTGGAGGACTGAGGGGAGGGCCGGGCGCGGTGGCGACCCTCTACGACATCAAGCCGCGCTTCCAGGCGCTGCTGCGGCCGCTGGTGCGGCGGCTGGCCGCCGCGGGCTGCACGCCCAACGCCGTCACCTGGACGGCCTTCCTGCTGTCGGCCGCCGAGGGCGCGGCGCTCGCGGCGGCGCCGGGCGCGGCGGGCCCGCTGCTCGCCCTGCCCGCGGTGCTGCTCGTGCGTATGGCGCTCAACGCCATCGACGGCATGCTCGCGCGCGAGCACGCCATGCGCACGCGCCTCGGCGCCATGCTCAACGAGACCGGCGACGTGGCGAGCGACCTCGCGCTCTACCTGCCCCTGGCGCACGCGCCGCAGGTGCCCGCCGCGGCGCTGGTGGCGGCCGTCGCCTGCGGCGTGGTGGCCGAGGTGGCGGGGCTCGCCGCGCTCGCCGCGGGCGCGGCGCGCCGCTACGACGGGCCGCTCGGCAAGAGCGACCGCGCCTTCGCCTTCGGCGCCCTGGGGCTCGCCCTCGGCCTCGGCGCGGGCGGCGCCTGGGTGGGGCCCGCACTGTGGCTGCTCGCCGCGCTCGGCCTCGCGACGGCCGCCAACCGCGTGCGCGCCGCCCTGCGCGAGGGCCCGCCGTGAGCCTGCCCGCGCACCTGACCGCGCCGGTGCTGTGGACGATGGCGGCGGTCCTCGCCGCCCTCGCGCTCGCCACGGCGCTGGCCGCCCGGCGGCGCGCGCGCGACCCCGAGGGCGCGCGCGAGCTGTGGCTGCGCGTGCGCTCCTGGTGGGTGATGGTGGCGGTCTTCGCCGTGGCCGTGCTCCTCGGCCCGCGCGCCTCGATCGTCTTCCTCGCCTTCGTGAGCTACCTGGCGCTCAAGGAGTACCTTTCCCTGATCCCCACCCGGCGCGCCGACCGCCGCGTGCTGTTCTGGGCCTACCTCGCCATCCCCGTGCAGTACTGGTGGGTGGCGGATGCCTGGTACGGCATGTTCGTGATCTTCATCCCGGTCTACATGTTCCTGCTGCTGCCGGCGCGCATGGTGCTGGCCGGCGAGACGCGCGGCTTCCTGCGCGCCGCGGGCACCCTGCACTGGGGGCTGATGAGCACCGTCTTCGCCCTCAGCCACGCCGCCTACCTGCTCGCCCTGCCGCCCGAGGGCAACCCGGCGGGCGGGCGCGCGGGGCTGCTGCTCTACCTGGTGCTGCTGACCGAGCTCAACGACGTCGCCCAGTACGTCTGGGGGCGCCTCCTCGGCCGCCGGCCCGTGGTGCCGCGCGTCAGCCCGCGCAAGACGCTCGAGGGGCTGGCGGGCGGCGTGGCGACGACGGTGGCGCTCGCCGTGCTGCTCGCGCCGTGGCTGACGCCGCTCGCGCCGCTCGAGGCCCTCGGCGCGGGGCTGCTGATCGGCCTCGGCGGCTTCGCCGGCGACGTCACCCTCTCGGCCGTCAAGCGCGACATCGGCGTCAAGGACAGCGGCACGCTCATCCCGGGCCACGGCGGCGTGCTGGACCGCGTCGACAGTCTCACCTACAGCGCGCCACTGTTCTTCCACTATGTCTTCTACCTCCACTACTGAGGCGGACGGCCCGGCACCGCTCGCGCAGGCGCTGTTCTTCGCGCTCGTGGTGCGCCCGCTGGTGCTGGTGGTGCTCGGCCTCAACGTGCGCGGGCGCGAGCGCCTGCCGCGGCGCGGGCCCGCCGTCCTCGTCGCCAACCACAACAGCCACCTCGACACCCTCATCCTGATGAGCCTCTACCCGCTGCGCGCCCTGCGCCGGCTGCGGCCCGCGGCCGCCGCCGACTACTTCCTGCGCACGCGCTGGCTGGCGTGGTTCGCCCGCCGCGTCATGGGGATCGTGCCCGTGGCGCGCGGGGCCGCCCGCGGCGCCGACCCGCTCGCCGGCGCCGAGGCCGCCCTCGCCCGCGGCGAGATCCTGATCCTCTACCCCGAGGGCACGCGCGGCGAGCCCGAGCGGCTCGCGCGCTTCAAGGGCGGGGTGGCGCGGCTCGCCGAGCGCCATCCGCAGGTGCCCTTCCACCCGGTCTACATCCACGGCGCCGGCAAGGCCCTGCCCAAGGGCGAGGCGCTGCTCGTGCCCTTCTTCTGCGACGTGCTGGTGGGCGAGCCGCTGCGCTGGAACGGCTCGCGGCGCGCCTTCCGCGAGGCGCTCGAGGCGCGCATGCGCGCGCTCGCGGCCGAGGGGGGCTTCCCGCCGTGGGAGTGAGGGCGGCGCTGGCGGTGGCCGCCGCCTGGGGCTTCGCCGAGGCGACGCTGTTCTTCCTCGTGCCGGACGTGTGGCTGACGCTGCTCGCCGCGCGCGCCGCCGGCGCGCCCGCGCCCTGGCGCCGCCTGCTGCTGCCCGCCTGCCTCGCCGCCACCGCGGGCGCGCTCGCCGGCGGGCTCCTGATGCACGCCTGGGGCGCGCACGATCCGGCCGCGGCGCTCGCCGCCGTCGAGCGCGTGCCGGCGGTCTCCGCGGAGATGGCCGCACGGGTGCGCGCCGGGCTCGAGGCGCACGGGCTCGCGGCGCTCTTCCTCGGCCCGCTGACTGGCACGCCCTACAAGCTCTACGCCGTGCAGGCGGGCGCGCTCGGCATCGGCGCGGCCGCCTTCGCCGCCGTCAGCGTGCCCGCGCGCCTCGCGCGCTTCCTCGTGCTAAGCTGGGCCGCGGCCGCGCTGGCGCGCCGGCTGCCGCCGCGCCGGCGGGTGCCCGCGGCGCTCGCCGCGTGGGCGGTGTTCTACGCGTGGTTCTTCAGCGTCATGCCGGGCTGAAGGAGGGATGCGCATGCCGGAGATCCGTATCGAGCGCGACCCGCCGCGCGAGCGGCTCGAGGCCCTCGGGGTCGAGGGCTGGCCCGTGTGGAGCTGCGGGGTCTCGACCTTCCCCTGGACCTACGACGAGACCGAGACCTGCTATCTCCTCGAGGGCGAGGTGGTGGTCACGCCCGAGGGCGGCGAGCCCCTGACCGTCCGCGCCGGCGATCTCGTCACCTTCCCGAAGGGGCTCTCGTGCACCTGGGAGGTGCGCAGCCCCGTGCGCAAGCACTACAGAATCCTCTGATCAATCCGCTGCGCGGATTGATCAGCGCGAAAGCGCTTCGCGGCCATTTTGATCTTTCCTTCCATCGCCATACACTTCCCTGTGCATGGGCCTTCCCGCGGCCGTCCCTGGCCGCGGGGAAGCCCTGAAAAATTCGAATTTTCCAGGGCTTCCTACGACGGATTCGGCGGGTGAGCGCCTTGGACCGCTTCGTCCTCGACACCAGCGTCTTCACCAACCCCGACGTCCACGGGCAGTTCGACGCCGACCCCCTCGAGGCGCTGCGCGTCTTCCTCGGCATCGCCGAGCGCGCGCGCGCCGAGCTCTACATGCCGACCTCGGTCTACGAGGAGCTCTGCCGCATGCGCGACCTCGGCCCGCTCGCCGCCGACTTCGAGACCGTGGTGCGCATCCGCTCGCCGCGCAAGGCCGGCCTCAGCCTGCCGGGGGAGATCCTCTACGAGTTCATCGAGGAGGTGCGCCGGCGCATCGACAAGGGTCTGCGCGTGGCCGAGGAGGCGGCGCGCAGCGCCGCGCAGGCGCCGGTGGACGCCGACGTCGGCCGCCTCATCACCCACCTGCGCGAGCGCTACCGCGAGGCCCTGCGCCAGGGGATCCTGGACAGCCGCGAGGACGCCGACGTGCTGCTGCTCGCCTACGAGCTCGACGGCGTGCTGGTCTCGGGCGACGAGGGCCTGCGCAAGTGGGCCGACAAGGTGGGCGTGCGCATCGTCGGCCCGCGCCACCTGCGCCGCATCCTCGAGAACCTGGTCCCGGGCGGCCCGGAGCCGGCCTAGCCCGCGCGCAGGCGCGCACGCGCGCGGCGCGCGGCCGCGCGCACCTGGCGCGGTGCGGTGCCGCCGAGGTGGTCGCGCGCCGCGACCGAGCCCTCCAGCGTCAGCACCTCGTAGACGTCCTCGCCGATGCGCTCGCTGAAGCCGCGCAGGGTCTCGAGCGGGAGCTCGGCGAGGTCGCAGCCGCGCTCGACGCACAGGCGCACCGCGCGGCCGACGATCTCGTGCGCGTCGCGGAAGGGCACGCCCTTGCGCACCAGGTAGTCGGCGAGGTCGGTGGCGGTGGCGAAGCCGCGGCGCGCGGCCTCGCGCATGCGCTCGCGGTCGAGTGCGAGGTGCGGGAGCATGTCGGCGAAGGCGCGCACGCAGTCGCGCGCGGTGTCGGCCGTGTCGAACAGCGGCTCCTTGTCCTCCTGGTTGTCCTTGTTGTAGGCGAGCGGCTGCGCCTTCATCAGGGCGAGGAGCGCCTGCAGGTGGCCGAAGACGCGCCCGGCCTTGCCGCGCACCAGCTCCGGCACGTCCGGGTTCTTCTTCTGCGGCATGATGGAGGAGCCGGTGCAGAAGC
>WFOW01000356.1 GCA_015487895.1 Gammaproteobacteria bacterium
GTCGCGTGGTCGTCCAGCTCCGTCAGGTAGAAGCGGCGCGCCAGCGCCGCGGCCTCGTCCGCGCTCAACCGCCCCTCTCCGGGATGCCCGCCCAGAACGGAGAGTCTACAGTAGACGGAGGAGGGAAGCCGGAGAGATGGCGGCGGCGCGCGACGTCCCCCTCACGGTCTACGTGCACGTGCCCTGGTGCGTGCGCACGTGCCCCTACTGCGACTTCGCCTCGCAGCCCCTGGGGGGCGATGCGCCCTGGGAGGCCTACGCGGAGGCGGTGCTCGCCGACCTCGACGCGGATCTCGCCTGGGCGCCGGAGACCGCCGCGCGCACGGTGGAGGCCGTCTTCCTCGGCGGCGGCACGCCGAGCCTGATGCCGCCCGGCACGCTCGCGCGGCTGCTGGACGGCATCGCCGCGCGCCTGCGGCTCGCCGCCGACGTCGAGGTCACGCTCGAAGCCAATCCGGGCGCGAGCGAGCGCGGGGCGCTGGTCGCCTTCCGCGCGGCGGGCGCGAACCGCCTCTCGCTCGGCGTGCAGAGCTTCGACGACCGCCAGCTCGCGCGCATCGGCCGCATCCACAGCGCGGCCGAGGCCGTCGCGGCCGTGGAGGCGGCGCGCGCGGCGGGCTTCGCGCGCATCAACCTCGACCTCATGTACGCCCTTCCGGAGCAGGCGGCGGACGAGGCGCTCGCCGACCTGGAACGCGCGGTGGCGCTCGGCCCGGAGCATATCTCGTGGTACCAGCTCACGCTGGAGCCCGGCACCGCCTTCGGCCGCCGCCCGCCGCCGCTCCCCGACGAGGAGACCGTCGCGCGCATGGAGCGCGAGGGGCGCGCGCTGCTCGCGGCGGCGGGCTACGGGCGCTACGAGGTCTCGGCCTACGCGCGCGGGCCCGAGGCGCGCTGCCGCCACAACCTGAACTACTGGCGCTTCGGCGACTACCTCGGCCTGGGGCCGGGCGCGCACGGCAAGCTGACGCTGGCCGACGGGCGCATCGTGCGCACGCGTAGCCTCTCCTCGCCCCGGCGCCACCTCGCGAGCGCGCCGGCGGCGCGCGTCGCGCGCGAGGCGGTCGCGCCCGAGGCGCTGCCGCTCGAGTTCGTCCTCGGCGCGCTGCGGCTCACGGAGGGCTTCACGCTCGCGGCGTTCGAGGCGCGCACGGGCCTGCCCGCCGCGGCGCTCGAGCCGGCGCTCGCGCGGGCCGCGGCCCTGGGGCTGGTCGAGCGCGAGGGCGGGCGCGTGCGCGCGAGCCGGCGGGGCTATGCGCTGCTGGATTCGCTCGTCGCCCTGTTCGCGCCGGAGCCCGCGGCGGGCGCGGCCGCATCCTGAGGGACGGGGCCGATGGCGGAGGACCGCTACCGGCCAATCCCCTGCGCGCTCCACAGCCGCTACGAGCTCGCCGTGCTGCGCGGGCGGGCGCTGACGCTCGCCTGGCGCGACCCGGCGGGCGCGACGCACCTGGAGCGCGTGCTGCCGCTCGACGTGCGCACGCGCGCCGGCGCCGAGTACCTGCTGGTGCGCCGCCCTGACGGGCGCGAGCTCGAGGTGCGGCTCGACCGCATCCTGCACGCCGAGCCGCTGCCCGCCCGCTGAGGCCGCGACGCGGCCCCGGCCCGGCTCAGCGCGGCGGCGCCGGCCGCGCCTCCAGGTCGTGCTCGGAGGCTGCGGTGATCTCGACCTCGAGCAGGTCGCCGGGGCCCGCGCCCTCCGGCGCCGGGCGCACGCGCACCCAGCCGTCCACCTCCGGGGCCTCGGCCGGGCTGCGCGCGAGCAGGGCGCCGTCCTCGGCGACGGCGTCCACCAGCACCGTCTCGCGGCGGCCGACGCGCGCGGCGAGCCGCCGCGCCGAGATCGCCGCCTGGCGCGCCATGAGCTCGGCGCGGCGGGCCTCGGCCTCCTCCGGGGGCACGTGGCCCGGCAGCGCGTTGGCGGCGGCGCCCTCGACGGGCGAGTAGGTGAAGCAGCCGACGCGGTCGAGCTCGGCCGCCTCGAGGAAGCCCAGCAGGCTCTCGAAGTCGGCCTCGGTCTCGCCCGGAAAGCCGACGATGAAGGTCGAGCGGATCGCGAGCCCCGGGCAGCGCGCGCGCCAGCGCGCGATGCGCTCGAGCATGCGCTCGGCCGCGGCCGGCCGGCGCATGGCGCGCAGGATGCGCGGGCTCGCGTGCTGCAGCGGCACGTCCAGGTAGGGCACCAGCAGGCCCTCGGCCATGAGGTCGACGAGCGCGTCCACGTGGCGGTAGGGGTAGACGTAATGCAGCCGCACCCAGACGCCGAGCCCGCCGAGGGCGCGGGCGAGGTCCACGATGCGCGCCGCCACGGGCCTGCCGGTCGACAGGTCCACCCGGTGGCCGAGGTCGCGCCCGTAGGCGGCCGTGTCCTGGGCCACCACGAGGAGCTCGCGCACGCCCGCCTCGACCAGCCGCCGCGCCTCGGCCAGCACCTCGCCCGGCGGGCGGCTGCGCAGGCCGCCGCGCAGCTGCGGGATGACGCAGAAGCTGCAGCGGTGGTCGCAGCCCTCGGCGACCTTGAGGTAGGCGTAGTGGCGCGGCGTCAGCCGCAGCCCCTCGGGCGGGACCGGCACGCCGGCGGCGGGCCGCGGCGGAGGCAGGTGGCGGCGGATGGCCGCGACGGTCGCCGCCTCGTCTCCGGGCCCCGTGATCTCGAGCACCTGGGGGCAGGCGGCGCGGAGGCGCTCGGCGCGCGCGCCGAGGCAGCCCGTGACCACGACACGCCCGTGCTCGGCCACGGCCTCCTCGATGGCCTCCAGCGACTCGGCCTCGGCGGCCTCGATGAAGCCGCAGGTGCTGACCACCACCAGGTCGGCCTCGGCGTAGCTGCCCACCAGCTCGTAGCCCTCGGCGCGCAGGCGCGTGAGCACGCGCTCGGTGTCGACCAGCGCCTTGGGGCAGCCGAGGCTGACGAAGCCGACGCGCGGCGCGCGCGCCGCGGGGCGGGAGCGCTTGACAGGGGGCACCTTCGGTGGTCCGGGCGGCTTCCGGGAGCGGCGCTTATACACAAGCCCGGCGGCGGCGCGCAAGCCCCCGCGCCGGTCGGGCCCGAAGCCCATCAGAATGCGCGGATATTCTGCAACACATTGTTTTTATGAGTCTGGACGAGGGTGGTCACTTTTGCGCCATCCGTCTCCGGCGCCGTCGTCATGCGGGCTTGCGGGCCCTTTGCGCAAACGGTCCACAGAGTTTTCCACAGAAGCTGTGGAAAAAGGGTCTGCGACGGTGCCCGGCTTGTGCTAGGTTTGATGGTATGGCCGATCCCGCCTTCGACTTCGACGAGCTCGCGGCGCTCGCCGAGCGCGACCCCGAGGCCTTCGAGCGCCGCCGCCGGGCCATGATCGAGGCGGCGCTGGCCGGGGTCCCGGAGGCCGAGCGGCGCGAGCGCCTGCGGCGCCTCCAGTGGCGCATCGACCAGGTGCGGCGCACCTCCGGCACGCCGATGGCGGCCTGCCTGCGCATCTCGCGCATGATGTGGGAGAGCCTCGCGGGCGAGGGCGGGCTGCTGGACGCCCTCGAGCGCCTCGGCCGCCTCGAGACCGACGCGCCCCCGCGCCGGCAGGCCCGCGTCATCGCCTTCCCGCGGCGCGGGCGCCTTGCCGGGGACCCCGCCCGGCGCTAAGATGGCGCGCCCGCCCGGGCCGGAGCCCCGGGCCGCGAGGCGAGGTCGAGGGCCATGAAGCCGGACATCCATCCGCCCTACGGCGAGATCACCGTCACCTGCAGCTGCGGGTTCTCCTTCAAGACCCGCTCGACGGCGGGGCGCGACCTGCACATCGAGGTCTGCTCCAAGTGCCACCCGTTCTACACGGGCAAGCAGAAGATCGTCGACACCGGCGGGCGCGTGGACCGTTTCCGCCGCAAGTACGGCATGAAGTGAGCCGCGCGGCGCGCGCCGCGGCCGGGAGGGCGCCCCGCGCGGGCGCCCTTCTTCGTTGCGCGCTCGCGCTGGCCGCGCTCGCCCTCGCGGGCGCCCCGGCCGCCGCCGCGCCCGCCTGCGCCCCGGACCGCATCGACGCGCGCGTGCGCGTCGGCTACGTCTTCGACGGCGACACCTTCGAGATCGAAGGCGGCCGCCGCGTGCGCCTGATCGGCGTCAACACGCCGGAGCTCGGCCGCGACGGCCGCCCGCCGGAGCCGCTCGCCCTCGCCGCGCGCGAGCGCCTCATCGCCCTGGTCGCGCGCTCGGGCCGCACGGTGGGGCTGCGCTACGGGCGCGAGCGCGAGGACCGCTACGGGCGGCTGCTCGCCCACGCCTTCCTCCCCGACGGCACCGACGTCGCCGCCGCCCTGATCCGCGAGGGGCTCGGCTTCGCCATCGCCGTGCCGCCCAACCTGTGGGGCCTCGAGTGCCGCCTCGCCGCAGAGCGCGCCGCGCGCGCCCGCGGCCTGGGCGTCTGGCGCCACCGCGGCTTCTTCGGCCCGCTCGCGAGCGCGCGGCTGCGCCCCGACGGCGGCGTGCGCGGCTTCCGCATCGTCGAGGGGCGCGTCGTGCGCATCGGCCGCAGCCGCCGCTCGATCTGGCTGAACCTGGAGGGACGGACGGCGCTGCGCATCGCGCGCGCGGACCTGCCGCTGTTCCGGCGCGCAGGCGTCGACCCCGAGCGTCTGGCCGGCCGGCGGGTGCGCGCGCGCGGCTGGATCTTCCCGCGCCACGGCGAGCTGCAGATGCGCGTGCGCCACCCCTCGGCGCTCGCCGTCCTGCCCTGAGCGGTGGCGGCGGGCGGGGCGCGCCGCTAGCATGACGCGCCTCGGGCCGCGAGCGGAAGGAGAGCCATGGCCGACACCGAGGACCGCGACGAGAGGCGCGAGGGCTACCTGACGGAGGCCGCCCTCGAGTATCACGCCTACCCGCGCCCGGGCAAGGTGGCGATCGAGCTCACCAAGCCCTGCAACACCCAGCGCGAGCTCGCCCTCGCCTACACCCCGGGCGTGGCCGCGCCCGCGCGCGCCATCGCCGCCGACCCCGAGGCCGCCTACGCCTACACGGCCAAGGGCAACCTGGTGGCGGTGGTGACCGACGGCAGCGCCGTGCTCGGCCTCGGCGACGTGGGCCCGCTCGCCGGCAAGCCCGTGATGGAGGGCAAGGGGGTGCTCTTCAAGCGCTTCGCCGGCATCGACGTCTTCGACATCGAGGTCGAGGCGCCGGACCCGGGCGACTTCGTCGAGACCGTCTCACGCATCGCCTGCGGCTTCGGCGGCATCAACCTCGAGGACATCGCCGCGCCGAAGTGCTTCGAGATCGAGCGCGCCCTGGTCGAGCGCCTCGACATCCCGGTCTTCCACGACGACCAGCACGGCACGGCCATCATCATCGCCGCCGGGCTCCTCAACGCCCTCGAGCTCGCCGGCAAGCGCCTCGAGGCGGTGCGCATCGTCTGCGTCGGCGCGGGCGCCGCCGGCATCGCCTCCATGAGCCTGCTCGAGGCCCTCGGCGCCCCGCGCGGCAACATCCTCATGGTCGACCGCCGCGGCGTGGTGCATGCCGGCCGCGAGGACCTCAACCCCTACAAGCGCGAGGTGGCCGCCGAGACGCCGCTGCGCACGCTCGCCGAAGCGGTCGAGGGCGCCGACGTCTTCATCGGCGTCTCGGGCCCGGACGTGCTCACCCCGGAGATGCTGCGCACCATGGCCGGGCGGCCGATCGTCTTCGCGCTCTCCAACCCCGACCCGGAGATCCGCCCCGAGGCGGCGCTCGCCACGCGCCCCGACGTCATCATGGCGACCGGGCGCAGCGACTACCCGAACCAGGTGAACAACGTCCTCGGCTTCCCCTTCATCTTCCGCGGCGCCCTGGACGTGCGCGCGCGCCGCATCAACCGCGCCATGCACGTGGCCGCGGTGCACGCGCTGCGCGACCTCGCGCGCGAGCCGGTCCCCCGCGAGGTGCTGGACGCCTACCAGCTCGAGCGCCTCGAGTTCGGCCCGGACTACATCCTGCCCAAGCCGCTCGACCCGCGCCTGATCGAGACCGTGGCGCCGGCGGTCGCGCGCGCGGCGGTCGAGAGCGGCGTGGCGCGCCTCGCCCCGCAGCCCGCCGCCCGCCCCTGACCCGGGCGGAGCGCAGGAGGAACAAGCCATGGCGACCCGCTCCGGATCTGTCACACGCCCACCGCGGACGACACCTGCCGTGCGCACAGCCATCCGCCAATGGGGTAACAGCGCGGCGGTGCGGCTGCCGGCGGCGCTCCTGCGCGCGGCGGGCCTGCGCCTCGACATGGAGGTGGAGATCCGCGCCGAGGCCGGGCGGCTCGTCATCGAGCCCCTGCCGAGGCGCTATACCCTCGCCGAGCTCATCGCCCAGTGCGACCCCGGCGCCCGCCTCACGGAGGAGGACAGGACATGGGTGCGGGATGCCCCCGCCGGACGCGAGCCTCTCTGACCCATTGGCGCGCCGCCCGACGGGCGGAGCGCTTGTCTCGCGCCGCGGGCCCGCCCACAATCGGGCTCTCCGCCCGCTGGCGCGGCCGGGAGCGGCCGCGGCGGGGCCAGAGGAGGGAGGAGGCCGCCATGGGACCGAAGGTCAGCATCGTCGGCGCCGGCCGGGTGGGCGAGTCCACGGCCCAGATCCTCGCCATGCAGCAGCTCGCGCGCGAGATCGTGCTGCTCGACGTGCGCGAGGGGGTGGCCGCCGGCGTCGCCCTCGACATCCAGGAGTCGGCGCCGCTGTTCCGCTTCGACACGCGGGTGCACGGCGGCACCGACCCGGCCCTGATGGAGGGCAGCGACATCGTCGTCGTCACCGCGGGGCTGCCGCGCAAGCCCGGCATGTCGCGCTCGGACCTGCTCGACGCGAACGCGCGCGTGGCGCGCACGGTGGTCGAGCAGATCCTGCAGCACGCGCCCACGGCCATCCTGATCATGGTGACGAACCCCGTCGACGTGCTCACCTACCTCGCCTGGCGCCAGACGGGGTGGTCGCGGCGGCGCGTCTTCGGCCTGTCGGGCGTGCTGGACGCCGCGCGCATGGCCGCCTTCATCGCGCTCGAGACCGGCTTCTCGATCCGCGACATCCAGGCGATGGTGCTCGGCGGCCACGGCGACGCCATGGTGCCGATGCCGCGCTACACCACCATCGGGGGCGTGCCCGTGCGCCACTTCCTCGACGAGGAGGCGCTCGCGCGCATCGTCGAGCGCACCCGCCACGGCGGCGCCGAGATCGTCGCCCTCAAGAAGACCTCGAGCGCCAACGACTCGCCCGCCGCCGCCATCGCCACCATGATCGACGCCGTGGTCCACGACCGCCGCCGGCTGCTGCCCGTGGTGGCGGTGCTCGAGGGCGAGTACGGCCTCGAGGGCCTCGCCATGGGCGTGCCCGCGGTGCTCGAGCGCGACGGGGCGAGCCGCGTGGTCGAGCTCGAGCTCACCGACGAGGAGCGCGCCCGCTTCCGGGCCTCGGCCGATGCGGTGCTGGCCGACATCGCCCGCCTCGAGCGCGCCGCCCGCAGCTAGCCGCAACGAAGCCCACCGCGGAGGAGCCGCACATGTCCGAGCAGCAGCGCACCGTGACCCTGGTCGACGAGGCCACCGGCAAGCGGGTGGAGCTGCCCGTGGTGCAGGGCACCATGGGGCCGCCCTCCATCGACATCAGCGGCCTCTACCGCGCCACCGGCTACTTCGCCTACGACCCGGGCTTCCTGTCGACGGCCGCCTGCCGCAGCCAGATCACCTATATCGACGGCGAGCAGGGGGTGCTGCTCTACCGCGGCTACCCCATCGAGCAGCTCGCCGAGCGCTCCACCTTCCTCGAGGTCGCCTACCTGCTGCTCTACGGCGAGCTGCCGACGGCCGACGAGCTCGCCGGCTTCTCGCGGATCATCACCCACCACACGATGATCAACGAGAACCTCAAGGAGTTCTACCGCGGCTTCTACCACGACGCGCATCCGATGGCGATCATGGTCGGCGTGGTGGGCTCGCTGT
>WFOW01000357.1 GCA_015487895.1 Gammaproteobacteria bacterium
GGGTGGCGTCGTTGGAGTCGGCCCCGTTCGGGTCGATGGCGAAGTCGATCAGCGAGCCCACGGAGACGGAGGGGACCGACACCGTGAAGCTCACGGAGTCAGGGGCCGCGCTCCCGGAGTAGGAATCCACGAGATCGCTCCACACCTCCGTGCCGTCGACGAGGATCCTGCCGAAGACGCCGCCCACGTTGCCGGAATCGATGTCCTCGAGGAGCCCCGTGATCTCGATGGCCCCCGAGACCTCGCTCACCCAGCGCCGCACGGCCCAGCGCGAGGAGCCCGGATGCCCACCGTCCGCCCACAGGGCGTCCCACGGTGGCCGGGAGGGGGCTTTCTGCCATAGTCCCGTCACCGAGTTGAACACGGGCATCCGGGTGAAGGTGGTGTGGTCGCCTGGGGTCGTGTAGTAGCCGTACTCCCAGCCGTCCTGGCCCTGGACGCCGGAGAACTCGCTCGCCGAGTCGGCGACCTGCACGGCGGCCGCGTGCGCGTGGGTGGACAGGATCAGGGCCGCCGCGGCCGCGAGCACCCGCAGGCCCGCTCTCCCCGCCGCCGGCCGCTCCGCCCCTGCGGTGGTGCTGGTGGTGGGCTGCATGATCTTTTCCCCCTCTTGCCGTCTCGTTCGTCAGGTGGGGTGGCCGCCATCCTCCGGTTCCGTGGGGAGCGGGGGCACTCCGGCCGCGAATCACCCTACAGACTGCAAGGCAATTCCCGTGCCATGCCCGTAGCCAATTGTTTTGCAAGGAGGGCATGCGTGGACGGTGGGCGGGAGTGTAAAGGTCTCCAGACATCCGGCCTTTCGGCGGGTCGCGCCGTTGCGTTCCGGGCGCTGTGGGATGAGAGCGGGCTCGCCCCGTTGCCCGGGAAAGGCGTATCTTGTGGGGGCACGGCAGGTGGAAGCGAATATAAGAAAACACTAATATTTGCCCCTGCGGGGCGAAAGGGAGGCATCCGGATGGGCCGCACCACGATCCTGCTGGCAGCGCTGGCGGCCGCCTGGGCGGCACAGGCCGCGCCCGCGGTGACGGCGCGCCTGGAGACGGCCGCGGCGGCGCGCGAGCGCGTGCCGGTCGAGCACCGCTACGACGGTGTCGTCGAGGCCGTGAGCCGCTCGACGGTGGCGGCCCAGGTCACGGGCCGCGTCGAGGCCATCCACTTCGACGTCGACGACTACGTCCCCAAGGGGGCGGTGATCCTGCGCTTCCGCGACCGCGAGTTCCGCGCCCGCGTGGCGCAGGCGCGCGCCGCGCTGCGGGAGGCCGAGGCGCGGGTGGCGCAGGCGCGCGCCGAGCACGAGCGCGTGCGGCGCATCTACGCGCGGCGGCTGGTGTCGAAGTCCGTCATGGACAAGGCGACGGCCGAGCTCAAGGCCGCCGAGGCGCGCCTCGAGGCCGCCCGCGCGCGGCTCGCCGAGGCCGAGGAGCAGCTCGCGAACACGGTGGTGCGCGCCCCCTACGCCGGCATCGTCGTCGAGCGCCACGTGGAGGTGGGCGAGACCGCGCGTGTGGGCCAGCCGCTCATGACGGGGCTGTCGCTCGAGCGGCTGCGGGTGACGGCCCACGTGCCACAGTCGCTGATGCCGGCGCTGCGCGCGGGCGAGGCGCGCGCGCGCGTGCTGCTCGACGGGCGCGCGCCGCTCGTGCCGGTGCGCACCACGCTCTTCCCCTACGCCGACACCCGCAGCCACAGCTTCCGCGTGCGCCTGGAGCTGCCCCCGGGCGACCACGGCCTCTACCCCGGCATGTGGGTGCGCGTGGCGCTGCGCCACGGCGAGCGCGAGGCGCTCGTGGTGCCCGCGCGCGCGGTCGTGCACCGCAGCGAGGTGACCGCCGTCTACGTCGTCGACCCGAAGGGGGGCGTGCACATGCGCCAGGTGCGCCTCGGGCGCGAGCTGGGCGGCGGCCGCGTGGAGGTGCTGGCCGGCCTCGACGCCGGAGAGCGCGTCGCCCTCGACCCGGTCGCCGCCGCCGCGCGCCTCAAGGCCGGCCGGGAGGGCGGCCGGTGAGCGGGGCGGAGCGGCGCCTG
The DNA here is from genome assembly GCA_015487895.1 of Gammaproteobacteria bacterium. GTDB lineage: Bacteria > Pseudomonadota > Gammaproteobacteria > S144-34 > S144-34 > S144-34. Next base: position 2,026 of record WFOW01000357.1, read on the forward strand.
GGCGTCTCGGGGCGCATCGCGGCCTTCTTCCAGGACAACCAGCTCACCCCGCTGATCGCCCTCGTCGGGCTGCTGCTGGGGCTGCTCGCCGTGCTGATCACGCCGCGCGAGGAGGAGCCCCAGATCAATGTCACCTTCGCCAACGTGTTCATCCCCTTCCCGGGCGCGACGGCGCAGGAGGTCGAGCACCTGGTGGCCACGCCCGCCGAGCAGGTGCTCTCCGAGATCAAGGGCATCAAGCACGTCTACTCCATGTCGCGCCCGGGGATGGCGGTGCTCACGGTGCAGTTCCGCGTGGGCGAGGACCGCACGCGCGCCATCGTGCGGCTCTACAACAAGCTGTTCTCGAAGCGCGACTGGCTGCCGCCCAACCTGGGCGTGGGCGAGCCCATCATCCGGCCGATGGGCATCGACGACGTGCCCATCGTCACGCTGACGCTGTGGACCGAGGACCCGGCGCGCGGGGCGCACGAGCTCGCCCAGGTCGCCCATGCCATCGAGGCCGAGCTCAAGCGCGTGCCGGGCACGCGCGACATCTACACCATCGGCGCCCCGGACCGCGTGGTGCACGTGCTGCTCGACCCGGCGCGCCTGGCGGCCCACGGCCTCGGCCTGGAGGCGCTGCGCCGCGCGCTGCTCGCGGCCAACGCCTCGCGCGACGCCGGCGCCCTCGTCGGCGACGGCGAGGAGGTGCCGGTCCAGGCCGGCGCCTTCCTCACCACGCCGGAGGAGGTGGGCGACCTGGTGGTGGGCGTGCACGAGGGCGCGCCGGTCTATCTCCGCGACGTGGCCGAGATCCGCTTCGGGCCGGACCAGCCCGAGCAGTACGTGTGGCTGGGCACGGGGCCGGGGGCGGCGCGCAAGGGCCTGCCGCCGCCGGGGCGCACCTACCCGGCGGTGACCATCGCCGTCGCCAAGAAGCCCGGCACCAACGCGGTCGACATCGCCGAGGCCGTGATCGAGCGCTTCCGGGCGCTCGAGGGCGTCTTCGTGCCCGAGGGCGTGCGCGCCACGGTGACGCGCAACTACGGCGCCACCGCCGACGACAAGGCGCGCACCCTCATCCACAAGCTCATCTTCGCCACCGCCACCGTGGTGCTGCTGGTGCTCGTGGCGCTGGGCTGGCGCGAGGCGGTGATCGTCGGCGCGGCGGTGGTGATCACGCTCGCGGTGACGCTCTTCGCCTCCTGGGCCTGGGGCTTCACGCTCAACCGCGTCTCGCTGTTCGCGCTGATCTTCTCCATCGGCATCCTGGTCGACGACGCCATCGTGGTCGTCGAGAACATCCACCGCCACCGCACCCTATCGACCGGGAGGCTCTCGGAGATCATCCCCTGGGCGGTGGACGAGGTCGGCGGGCCGACCATCCTCGCCACCTTCACCGTCATCGCCGCCCTGGTGCCCATGGCCTTCGTCACCGGGCTCATGGGCCCCTACATGAGCCCCATCCCCATCAACGCCAGCACGGGCATGCTCATCTCGCTGGCGGTCGCCTTCGTGGTGACGCCGTGGCTGACGGGGCGGCTGCTCGCGCGCGCGCGCCACCAGCACCACCACCCGGGCGAGGAGGAGGGCGGGCGCCTGCTGGCGCTCTATACGCGCCTCATCGGGCCCTTCCTCGACGAGCGCCGCGGGGCGCGCCGGCGCTGGCTGATGCTGGCGGCGATGCTGGCGCTCATCGGCGGCGCGGTCTCGCTCGCGGCCTTCCAGGTGGTGATCCTCAAGATGCTGCCCTTCGACAACAAGTCCGAGTTCCAGGTAGTGGTGGACATGCCCGAGGGCAGCACGGTGGAGGACACCGCCCGCGCGCTCGCCGAGCTCGGCGAATACCTCGCCACCGTGCCGGAGGTCACGGACTACCAGGCCTACGCGGGCACGGCGGCGCCCATCAACTTCAACGGCCTCGTGCGCCAGTACTACCTGCGCCGGGGCGCGAACG
>WFOW01000358.1 GCA_015487895.1 Gammaproteobacteria bacterium
GCTATTGAGGGACGGTTTTGGCCTGCGTCCTGGACGCATCCGCGGCCCTCGCCTTGGTGTTGCCGGACTAGGGCGGGACGGCGGCCGCCGTGGAGCGGCATCTCGGCCGCACGCAGGTGCTGGTGCCCGCCATCTGGCACCTTGAGGTCGGCAACGCCTTGCTCGCTCGTCGCGGTGCGGCGCGGCCGGATGCGCGCGGAGGAGGCGCAGGAGGCCCTGGACCTGCTGGCCTCGCTTCCCGATCGAGGCGGCGGAGCTGTCGCCTTGGGAATCGCTGCGCGAGGCATGGTCGCTCGCGCTCGGTCACGGTCTCACGGTCTACGATGCGGCCTGCCTCGCCCTTGCCGGCGGGCGGCGGCTGCCGCTGCTCACGCCCGACCGCCGTCTTGCGGGCGCCGCACGTGCCCTTGGGATCGAGGCGTTTCCCGAAAGCTGAATCTCGCCGCGCCGGCTAGAGCTCGACGGGGGTGTCGGTGCGGTTGCCCCAGTCGGACCAGGAGCCGGGGTAGCCGCGCACGCGCGGATAGCCGAGCCAGGTGAGCACCAGCCAGGTGTGCGCCGAGCGGTGGTGCGTCTGGCAGTAGGTGATCACCTCCTTGTCGGGGGTGACGCCCAGCGAGGCGAAGCGCTCGCGCAGCCAGCCCGCGTCGCGCAGGCGCAGGTTGCGCGCGCGGTCCATGGCCAGCGTCCACTCGAAGTTGACGGCCCCCGGGATGTGCCCGCCGCGCTCGGCGAAGCGCTTGCGCCCCGTGTACTCGGCGGGCGAGCGCGCGTCGACCAGCACCACCTCCGGGTCGTCCAGATGCGCGAGGACGTAGCCGGCGTCGGCCATCAGCTCGGGCCGCGCGATGCGGGCCTCGTAGGCGCCGGGCTCGGGCCGGCGCGCGCCGGGCTCGAGGCGGTGGCCCTCGTGGGCCCAGGCGTGCAGGCCCCCGTCGAGCAGGCTCATGCGCTCGTGGCCCAGCACGGCCAGCGTCCACAGCAGGCGGGCGGCACGGCCGCCGCCCTCGTCGTCGTAGGCGACGACGTGCCGCTCCGGCGTCAGGCCGATCTCGGAGAGCGTGGCCGAGAGCTGCGCGGGCTCCGGCAGCAGGCCACCCACCGGGCGGCGCATCGCCACGATGCGGCCGTAGTCGAGGTGCACGGCCCCCGGCACGTGGCCGGCCACGTAGGTCTCGGGCTTGATGCAGAGGTCCACGATCAGGAGCTCGGGGTCGCCGAGGCGCGGCTCGAGCGCCTCGGGGCCGGCCACGAGCGGGAGCGTCTGGTCCGTCATCGGTGCACGGTCCTCCTCCGGGTCGAGGCAAGGCTTCCCCCGCGCCGGACGGCGCGTCTCCGCCCGGGGGTGGGGGATGCGCGGCCCGGCCGCGCCGGGCGGCAAAGGATGCGGGCGCGGACGGCGCATTGCAACCGCACCGCGCCTGGGGAGGCCGTCGCTCAGCGCGCCTCCACCAGCTCCAGCCAGTGCCGCACGGGCACGGGCGCGGCGGCCTGCAGGTGGAGGAGGCAGCCGATGTTGGCCGTGGCGACGAGCCCGGGCGAGCCCGCGGACAGGCGCTCGAGCTTGCGCGCGCGCAGCCCCGCCGCCAGGCGCGGGTGCAGGAGCGACCAGGCGCCGGCGGAGCCGCAGCACAGGTGCGGCTCCGGCACGGGCACGGTCTCGAAGCCGGCGCGCGCGAGCAGCGCCGTCAGGCGCCCGGCAAGCCCCAGGGCGTGGCGCTGCGTGCAGGGCTCGTGGCAGGCGATGCGGCGCGGCACGCCCGGCGCGGGCGCGAGCCGCCCGGCGTGGGGCTCGAGCAGCTCCACGGGGTCGCGCACGGCGGCGGCGACGCGCGCGGCGTCCTCCGCGAGATCGGGGTCTCCGGCGAGCAGCGCCCCGTAGCGGCGCACGTGCGCGGCGCAGCCGCTCGCGGTCATCAGGAGCGGGGCACCGTCCGCGAGCAGCGGGGCCCACGCCCGGACGTTGCGCCGGGCGAGCGCACGCGCGGCCTCCCGCTGGCCGAGGTGGTCGTGCAGCGCCCCGCAGCAGCCGCCGTCGCCGTCCGGCCGCACGGGGCTGATCCCGAGGGCGTCGAGCAGGCGCGCGGCGGCGGCATCGATGCCGGGCGCGGCGGCCTCCTGCACGCAGCCGGCCGGCAGCACGGCGCGCGCCGCATGGCGGGCCGGCGGCCATGGCGGCACGGTGCCCGGGGCGGGCACGCGGCGGCGGAGGCCCGGCGGCAGGAGCGGGCGCACCGCCCGCGCCGCGGCGAGGAGCGTGCGGGCGCGGCCGCGGCGGCCGAGGGCGGCGGCGATGAGGCGGGCGAGCGCCCTGCGCGCGCGGGAAGGCGGGGCCAGCCGCTCGATCCGCGGCAGGGCCAATGCCAGCAGCTCGCCATAGGGCACGCCCGAGGGGCAGGCCGCCTGGCAGGCGAGGCAGTGGAGGCAGCGGTCGAGATGGGCGCGGGTCCCGGCGCTCGCCGCGCCGCGCTCGAGCGCGGTCTTGATGAGGTAGATCCGCCCGCGCGGGCCGTCGGCCTCGTCGCCGAGGAGCTGGTAGGTGGGGCAGGCGGCGTTGCAGAAGCCGCAGTGCACGCAGGTGCGCAGCGCGCGCTCGATGGCGCGTCCCTCGTCGGTCGCGAGCAGCGCCTCCGGGAGGTGCGTCTCCACCTCAGGGGCCTCCCTCGGCGTACATGCGCCCGGGGTTGAGAATGCCGGCGGGATCGAAGGCGGCCTTGATGCGCCGGTGCAGGGCGAGGGCGGCCGGCGGGAGCGGATGGAAGGGCTCGATCCCCTCGCCGCGGAAGCAGGTCGCGTGGCCGCCGGCGCGCTCGGCGGTGGCGCGCACGGCCCCGGCCGGCGCGTCGGTGCGCAGCCAGCGCTGCGCGCCGCCCCAGTCGAGCAGCCACTCGCCCGGGAGCGGCAGCGGCGGCGTGGCCGGCGGCACCGACAGCCGCCACAGGGGGCGCGGGTCGTCGCCGGAGAGGAAGGGCAGGGTGTGGTCGCGCAGCCCGGCCCACAGCCCGCCGTCGTCCGCGCGCGCCTCGCCGCCGAGGCGCGCGGCCGCCTCCCGCACGGAGGCCTCCGCCCCCTCGAGGCGCAGGTGGAGGCGGCCGTCCAGGTGGCAGGCGCCCGCGAGCGGCAGGGGCAGCCGTCCCCAGGCGGCGAGGCGCTCGATCGCCTCGGCCATGTCGCACTCGAGGCTCACCGTGAGCGTGGCCTCGGGCGCCGGGTCCACGCGCAGCGTGACCTCGAGCAGCACGGCGAGGGTGCCGAGGCTCCCCGCCATCAGCCGCGCGGCGTCGAAGCCCGCCACGTTCTTCATGAGCCGGCCGCCGAAGGCGAGGATCTCGCCGCGCCCGTTGATGCAGCGCACGCCGAGCACCACGTCGCGCACGGCCCAGCTCCACGGCCGGCGCGGGCCCGAGAGCCCGGCCGCCACCATGCCGCCGACGGTGCCGCGGCCGCCGAAGCGCGGAGGCTCGCAGCCGAGGCGCTGGCCGCGGGCGGCGAGCGTCGCCTCGAGCTCGGCGAGCGGGGTGCCGGCGCGCGCGGTCACGTAGAGCTCGGCGGGCTCGTAGGCGACGATGCCGCGGTGGCCCGCGAGCGGCAGCGGCTCGCCCGCCACCGGCCGGCCGTAGAAGGCCTTGGAGCCGCTCCCCTCGATGCGCAGCGGCGTGCCGGCGGCGGCCGCCTCGGCCACGCGCGCGGCGAGCTGCTCGCCCAGGTCGGCGTCCGCGGCCATTCAGAAGCGCTCCAGCTCCGGGAAGGGCAGGCGGCCGCCGCGCACGTGCATGGCGCGGTGCTCGGCGCAGCGCGCGAGCGTCGGCACCGCCTTGCCGGGGTTGAGCAGCCGGCGCGGGTCGAAGGCCTCGCGGAGGGCATGGAACTGGCGCAGCGTGGCCTCGTCGAACTGCCGGCACATGGGGTCGAGCTTCTCCACGCCCACGCCGTGCTCGCCCGTGACGGTGCCGCCGGCCTCGATGCAGGCCTCGAGGATGCGGTGGCCGAGGCGCTCGGTGCGCTCGAGCTCGCCCGGGCGGTTGGCGTCGTAGAGGATCAGCGGGTGGAGGTTGCCGTCGCCGGCGTGTAAGACGTTGACCACCGGCAGGCCGTGCTCGCGCGCGAGCTCGGCGATGCGCGTGAGCACGCGGCCGATCTCGCGCCGGGGGATGGTGCCGTCCATGCAGTAGTAGTCGGGGCTGAGGCGGCCCACGGCGGGGAAGGCCGCCTTGCGCCCCTTCCAGAAGCGCTCGCGCTCGGCCTCGTCGCGCGCGAGCCGCACCTCGGTGGCGCCGTGCTCTGCGAGCAGGGCGCGCACGCGCGCGATGCCGGCCTCGACCTCGGCCTCCGTGCCGTCGAGCTCGCACAGCAGGATGGCGGCGGCGTCGGTCGGGTAGCCCGCGTGCACGAAGTCCTCGGCCGCGCGCACGGCCGCGTTGTCCATCATCTCGAGGCCCGCGGGCACGATGCCGCCGGCGATGACGGCGGCCACCGCCGCGGCCGCGTCCTCGACGCGCTCGAAGGCGGCGAGCAGCACGCGCGCGCACTGCGGCAGCGGCAGCAGCCGCACGGTGGCCTCGACCACCACCGCCAGCAGCCCCTCCGAGCCTGTCAGCACCGCCGCGAGGTCGTAGCCCGGCCCGTCGAGCCCGCCGCCGCCGGCCACGAGCGTCTCGCCGTCGGCGGTGAGGGCCTCGATGCGCAGCACGTTGTGCACGGTGAGCCCGTACTTGAGGCAGTGCACGCCGCCGGCGTTCTCGGCGATGTTGCCGCCGATGGTGCAGGCGACCTGCGAGGAGGGGTCCGGGGCGTAGTGCAGGCCGTAGGGCCGGGCGGCCTCGCTGACGGCGAGGTTGCGCACGCCGGGCTCGACGCGCGCGGTGCGGTTGCGGGGATCGATTGCGAGGATGCGGTTGAGGCGCGCGAGCGAGAGCAGCACGCCCCGGGGGTGCGGCAGCGCCCCGCCCGAGAGCCCCGTGCCGGCGCCGCGCGGCACCACCGGCACGCCGTGCTCGCGCGTGATCCGCAGGATCGTGCGCACCTGCTCGCGGTCGTGGGGGAGCGCCACGGCGAGCGGCAGGCGGCGGTAGGCGCTGAGGGCGTCGCACTCGTAGGTGCGCAGGGTGTCGGGGTCGGTGAGGAGCGTGTCCGGCGGCAGCGCGCGCCGCAGCGCCGCCATGCAGGCACGCGCGGCGCTTTCGTCCACGGTGATCTCGCTCCTCTGCGCCATGCCAGCCTACCGTCCGCGGATGGCAGTATACGGCCCTCCGCGCGCCGTGAATCCCGGACCCATGCGGGGGCTTTCGGGCAGGCTAGGGCGGTTCCGCGGTCCGCTGGCTGTCAGCCGTCACCCGTCACCCGTTTCCTGCGCCCTGCCTTCGGCCTCGAGGACGACCTGGAGCATGGGCAGCAGGCTGTCGGGGTTGAGCGAGATCGAGCCGATGCCGTGCTCGACGAGCCAGCGCGTGATCTCCGGGAAGTCCGAGGGCGCCTGGCCGCAGATGCCGACGTACTTGCCCCGGCGGCGGCAGGCCTCGATGGCGAGCTCCATGAGGCGCAGCACGGCCGGGTCGCGCTCGTCGAAGCCCTCGAGCAGGCCCGAGTCGCGGTCCACGCCGAGGGTGAGCTGCGTGAGGTCGTTGGAGCCGATGGAGTAGCCGTCGAAGTGCTCGAGAAAGGCGTCGGCGAGCACGGCGTTCGAGGGGATCTCGCACATCTGGTAGACGCGCAGGCCGCCCTTGCCGCGCTCGAGGCCGTTGCGCGCCATGAGCTCGAGCACACGCCGGCCCTCCTCGGGCGTGCGCACGAAGGGGATCATGACGGCCACGTTGTCCAGCCCCATGACCTCGCGCACGTGGCGCAGGGCCTCGCACTCGAGGGCGAAGCACTCGGCGAACCGCGGCGAGAAGTAGCGGAAGGCGCCGCGGAAGCCGATCATGGGGTTCTCCTCGCGCGGCTCGAAGCGCTCGCCGCCGATGAGGCGCGCGTACTCGTTGGACTTGAAGTCCGAGGTGCGCACGATCACGGGCCTCGGATAGAAGGCGGCGGCGATGGTGCCGATACCTTCGGCGAGGCGCAGCACGTAGAAGGTGCGCGGGTCGGGGTAGCCCGCGGCGCGCGCCTCTATGCGCGCGCGGGTCTCGGGGTCGAGCGCGTCGGGCTCGAGCAGCGCGCGCGGGTGCACGCCGATGGCGTTGTTGATGATGAACTCGAGCCGCGCCAGCCCGACGCCGGCCGCGGGCAGGGGCGCGAGCTCGAAGGCGATGTCCGGGTTGCCGACGTTGAGCATGAGCGGCGTGCGCGGGCGCGGCAGCTTCGACATGTCGATACGCTCCACGCGGAAGGGCAGGCGCCCGTCGTAGACGTAGCCGGTGTCGCCCTCGGCGCAGCTCACGGTCACCTCGCGTCCCGTGCCGATCGCTTGCGTGGCGTTGCCGGTGCCGACCACGGCGGGGATGCCCAGCTCGCGCGCGACGATGGCGGCGTGGCAGGTGCGCCCGCCGCGGTTGGTGACGATGGCCGCCGCGCGCTTCATCACCGGTTCCCAGTCGGGGTCGGTGATGTCCGTGACCAGCACCTCCCCCTCCTGGAGCTCGTCCATGTGCGCGGCCTCGAGGATGACGCGCGCGCGGCCGGCGGCGATGCGCTGGCCCACGCTGCGCCCGGTGACCAGCACGGACCCGCGCCGCTCCAGGCGGTAGACCTCCTGCACGCGCGGATCGGCGCGCGACTGCACGGTCTCGGGCCGCGCCTGCACCACGTACAGGCGCCCGTCGCGCCCATCCTTGGCCCATTCGATGTCCATCGGCATGGGGCGGCCGGCGCGCTCGCTGTAGTGGCGCTCGATGATCACGCCCCAGCGCGCCAGCTCCAGCACCTCGTCGTCGTCGATGCAGAAGCGGCGCTGCTCCTCGGGGCGCACGCGCACGTTGCGCGTGGAGACGCCCGCGGCGGCGTCGGCGCTGTAGACGAGCTTGAGCTGCTTGCGCCCGAGCTGGCGCTTGAGGATGGGACGGAAGCCCTTCTCCAGGGTGGGCTTGAAGACGTAGAACTCGTCGGGGTCCACCTTGCCCTGGACGATGTTCTCGCCCAGGCCCCAGGCGCCCGTGATCAGCACCACGTCACGGAAGCCGGTCTCGGTGTCGAGCGTGAACAGGATGCCGCTCGCGGCGAGGTCGGAGCGCACCATCTTCTGCACGCCCACCGAGAGCGCCACCGCCATGTGGTCGAAGCCGTGGTGGACGCGATAGGCGATGGCGCGATCGGTGAAGAGCGAGGCGAAGACGCGCCGGCAGGCATCCAGCAGGGCGCGCGTGCCGCGGATGTTGAGATAGGTCTCCTGCTGGCCGGCGAAGGAGGCCGTGGGCAGGTCCTCGGCCGTGGCCGAGCTGCGCACGGCGACGTCGGTATCCGGGCCGAACTCGGCCTCGAGCTCGCCGTAGGCGCGCGCGATCTCGTCGGCGAGGTCCGGCGGGAGCTCCCCGTGGGCGATCCAGTGGCGGATGCGCGCGCCGGCGCGCGCGAGCGCCTCGACGTCGGCGACGTCGAGGTTCGCCAGCGTCTCGCGGATGCGCTCCACGAGACCGTTGTGCTCGAGGTGGTGGCGGTAGCCCTCGGCGGTGACGGCGAAGCCGTTCGGCACGCGCACCCCCTGCGGCGTGAGCTCGCGGTACATCTCGCCGAGCGAGGCGTTCTTGCCGCCGACCAGGGAGACGTCCTCCATGCCGATCTCGGCGAAGCGGCGGACATAGCGGTAGCTCATGGGCATGCGCTCCGGATGCTGGCTGGTGCAGGGGCAGGCACCCGGTGTCAGGCGCCTGCCGCCGCCCGGCGCTCGCGCCTACGGTACACCGTGCACCGCCGGCCGTGCATTCATGTCACCACGTCCGGCCGCTCGCGCCCGAGGCGCGCGCGCAGCCCGGCGATGGCGTCCACCGCCGCCGCCAGGGGCGCCAGCACCTCGCCGGGATCGAGGCCGTGGCGGGCGGGGTCGGGCTCGTAGCGCTCCAGATAGAGGCGCAGCGTCGCCCCGGCGGTGCCCGTGCCCGACAGGCGCAGCACCGCCCGCGCCTCCTCGCCGAAGAGGATGCGGATGCCCTGGCGCTCGCTGCGCTCGCCGCTGACGGGGTCGGTGTAGGCGAAGTCGTCGGCCGCGCTCACCTCGAGCCCGCCCAGACGCCGCCCGGGCAGCGACGGCAGGGCGCGGCGCAGGTCCTCGAGGAGCGCGGCCGCCGGATCCGGGTCCAGCCCCTCGTAGTCGTGGCGCTGGTAGTAGTGGCGGCCGTGCTCGCGCCAGTGCGCGCGCACGATGGCCTCGACCGGCTCGCGGCGCACCGCGAGCAGGTTGAGCCAGAAGAGCACCGCCCACAGCCCGTCCTTCTCGCGCACGTGGTCGGAGCCCGTGCCGAAGCTCTCCTCGCCGCAGAGCGTGATGCGGCCGGCATCCAGCAGGCTGCCGAAGAACTTCCACCCCGTGGGGGTCTCGTAGCAGTCGATGCCGAGGCGCGCGGCCACGCGGTCGAGGGCGCGGCTGGTGGGCATGGAGCGGGCCACGCCCGCGAGCCCGCGCGCGTAGCCCGGCACGCGGTGGGCGTTGGCCGCGAGCACGGCGAGGCTGTCGCTGGGCGTGACGAAGAAGCGCCGCCCCAGGATCATGTTGCGGTCGCCGTCGCCGTCGGAGGCGGCGCCGAAGTCCGGCGCGTCGCGCCCGTGCATGGCCTCGACGAGGGCGCGCGCGTGCACCAGGTTCGGGTCCGGGTGGCCGCCGCCGAAGTCCGGCAGCGGCTCGCCGTTGACCACCGTGCCCGGCGGGGCGCCGAGACGGCGCTCGAGGATCTCGCGCGCGTAGGGGCCGGTGACGGCGTGCATGGCGTCGTAGCGCATGCGGAACAGGCCCGAGTCGAACAGCGCCCGCATGCGGTCGAAGTCGAACAGCCGCTCCATGAGGTCGGCATAGTCGGCCACGGGGTCCACCACCTCGACGGTCATGGGGCCGAGGCGCAGCTCGCCCGGGCGGCCGAGGGGGAGGTCCTCCGCCTCGAGGATGCGGTACTCGCGCAGCTCGCGGCTGATGGCCCAGATGCGCTCGGTCACCGCCTCGGGCGCGGGCCCGCCGTTGCCGACGTTGTACTTGACGCCGAAGTCGCCTTCGGGGCCGCCCGGGTTGTGGCTCGCCGAGAGGATGATCCCGCCGAACGCGCCGCGCACGCGGATGAGGTGCGAGGCCGCCGGTGTCGAGAGGATGCCGTCGCGGCCGACCACCACCCGCTCGAAGCCGTTGGCCGCCGCCATGCGCAGGATGACCTGGATCGCCTCGGCGTTGTGGTGGCGCCCGTCGCCGCCGAGGACCAGCGTGCCCCCGCGCCGCTCCGGGAAGGCGTCGAAGATGGCCTGCACGAAGTTCTCGAGGTAGTTGGGCTGCAGGAACACGCGCACGCGCTTGCGCAGGCCCGAGGTGCCGGGGCGCTGGTCGGGGTAGGGCGTGGTGGCGACGGTGCGTACGCTGGCCATCGGGCTCCTTTCGCTGGCGCGGGCCGGCTGGGGACAGGCCCAGTCTATTCGCTCAAGGGGTCCGGGGCGAAGGCCGACACAGGGGCGGAGGCATGTCAAGCTGGCAGGGCGGCCGCGCCCCACCTAAGGAAGCCCTGAAAAATCCGATTTTTCAGGGCTTCCCCGCGGCCAGGGATGGCCGCGGGGAAGTTCATGCACACGGAAGTGCATGGCGGTTCAAGGAAAAAAATCGAAATGGTCGCGAAGCACCTCAGCGGATCAATCCGCGTAGCGGATTGATCAGAGTTTCCCTAAGATTCGCGCGATGCTCGGAAGCGGCTACAGGCTGTGGCACGGGGAGACGCCTCGCAGCTTCGCGGGGCTGATGGCCGTCTACGAGTCCAACTACCGGCGCCTGCTGGTGCTGGCGCCGGGGCTGGACACGCTGGAGGCGGCGGTCTCGCGGGTGCCGGGCTGCCTCGACCTGCACCTGCGCGTGCTGGAGCGCCACCGCTACACCACGCTTCTGCAC
>WFOW01000359.1 GCA_015487895.1 Gammaproteobacteria bacterium
CGAAGACCTCGATCAGGCGCTCGTACTCGCGCAGGTTCTCCTCCAGGCTCTTGAGCTTGTAGCGGCAGGAGCCGAAGGCGCCGCCCGGCGTGTGGCGCAGCGTCGCGATGGCGCGGGCGCTCTCCTTCGAGGTGTCGATCAGGTCCTCGGTGAGGGCGCCGATGATGCCGTTGCGGCCGGCGTAGACCTTGCCGATGCGGTCGCGGTGCTTGCGGCAGGTCTCGATCACGCCGCAGGCGCTGGCGTTGATGACGGCGGTCACCCCGCCGGACTGGGCATAGAAGGCGTTCTTCTTGGCCATCGCGTCCTCCCCCTGGTCCTCTCCGCGGCCCCGCCGCGGCGGGCGGCGGGGCGATGCCGATCTCTCAGCCCCCGCCGCCCCCGCTCTCCCCGGCGCGCCGCCGCTCGAGCTCGTGGTCGGCCTGCACCCGCAGCAGCGTCAGCACGCACTCGCCCAGGTCGTCGTACTCCTCGATCCCGGTGCCGTACATCTGCCGGATCCGGTAGTAGAACTGGCAGCGGTACCGGCTGGGGCCGGTCTTGACGACGACGAAGTGGCAGCCGTCCGCCTCCCAGTAGAGGGCGGGACAGGTGGTGAGCTGGAAGGAGTGGGGGTTGAGGCGAACCTCGGCCTCGGCGACCTCGACCTCCACCGGCCGGCCCCAGCGCTCGGCCAGGGCCTCGCGCACGATCTGGAGCTCGCTGTCGCTGAAGTCCGGGATCCCGGTCATGGGCCGTCTCCGCCGGGTCTCGCGTGCCCCGCGTCTCGCCGGCCGGGCGGGGACCGAAGCATAGCGCAAAAGCCGCCCGCCGTTCACACGCGCTTCGTTGACTTGGGGCGCGCCGTGCGCTTAGCTTAGTCGCACCCGCGGCCGGCGGCCATCGAGACTTTTGATAGGCGCATCAGCGCGTTCGGGGAGCAGCCGCCGGGCCTTCGCGAAGGCACACAACGATAAGGCGAGCCACAGGAGTACCGGCCATGAGAATCGTGCTTCTCGGCGCCCCGGGTTCGGGCAAGGGGACACAGGCCCAGCGGATGGTCGAGCGCTACGGCATCCCGCAGATCTCCACCGGCGACCTGCTGCGGGCGGAGGTCGCCAAGGGCACCCCCCTCGGGGTGCAGGCGAAGGCGGCCATGGATGCGGGCCAGCTCGTGCCCGACGAGCTGGTGCTGGCCATGATCCGCAACCGCCTCGCGCAGCCGGACGCGCGCAAGGGCTTCATCCTGGACGGGTTTCCGCGCAATCTCTCCCAGGCCGAGGCCCTCGACCGCATGCTGGAGGAGATGGGCAGCCCGCTGGACGTGGCGCTGCTGATCGACGTGGACTTCGAGGTCCTCATGCAGCGCCTCACGGGCCGGCGCACCTGCGAGTCCTGCGGGCGGGTCTACAACATCTACACCAACCCCCCGAAGTTCGACGAGCGCTGCGACGCCTGCGGCGGGGCGCTGCGGCAGCGGGCCGACGACAACGAGGAGACGATCTCCAACCGGCTGCGGGTCTACGAGGCCCAGACCGCCCCCCTGATCGACTACTACCGCAACCAGGGCAGGCTGCGCACGGTCCAGGGCGTGGGCGAGATCGAGGACATCTTCCGTGCCATCACGGCCATCCTCGATCCCATCGCCGAGGCCGAGAAGGAGGCCGCGGAGGCACCGCCCGCCGCCGAGGCCGCGCCGGCGGACGCCGGGGCGGCCGCGCGCGAGGAGACGGCCGCCCCGGAGGCCGCACCCGCGAAGAAGAAGCCCGCGGCCAGGAAGAAGCCTACGGCGAGGAAGAAGGCCGCGAGCAAGAAGAAGGCCGCCGCGAAGAAGAAGGCGACGGCGAAGAAGAAGCCTGCGGCCAAGAAGAAGGCTGCCGCCAGGAAGAAGGCCCGCCGCCGCTAGGCGCGGGCCCGCCGGGCCTCAGCCGGTCCGGCGGGCGGGCGCCGGGGGCTCGACCGTGAAGGGCTCCTCGCGCAGGGCGCGGTCGCGGTAGAGGTAATCGCGGGTGAGGGGCACCGCGTCGCGCTCGCGCGCGAGCTGGATCTGGAAGACCACCAGGTCTCGGGCCCGGAAGGCCGCCTCGCACACGGCGAGGTAGAACTCCCACATGCGGCAGAAGCGCTCGCCGTAGCGGGCCGCGGCCTCGGCGCGGTGCTCCTGGAAGCGCGCCTGCCAGCAGGCCAGCGTGCGCGCGTAGTGCAGGCGCAGCACCTCCACGTCGCAGTTGACCAGCCCGCTGCGCTCGATCGCCGCCGCCACCTCCGACAGCGCCGGGATGTAGCCGCCGGGGAAGATGTGACGCCGGATCCAGGGGTTGGTGAGCCCCGGCGGCCCGAGGCGGCCGATGGTGTGCAGCACGGCGACCCCGTCCGGTGTCAGCAGCTCGCGCACCCGGTCGAAGAAGGTCACGTAGTGCGGCCGCCCCACGTGCTCGAACATCCCCACCGAGACGATGCGGTCGTAGGTGCCGCGGTGCTCGCGGTAGTCCTGCAGCTCGAAACGCACGCGGCCGGCGAGGCCCTCGGCCTCGGCGCGCGCGCGCGCCACGCGGAGCTGCTCGCGCGAGAGCGTCAGCCCCGTGACCTCGACCCCGTGCTCGCGTGCCAGATGCAGCGCGAGCCCGCCCCAGCCGCAGCCGATGTCCAGCACCCGCTGGCCCGGCTCCAGGCACAGCTTGGCGGCCAGATGCGCGCATTTGGCCCGCTGCGCCGCCTCCAGGTCCATGCCGGGCTCGGCGAAGTAGGCGCAGGAGTAGTGCATGTCCTCGTCGAGCATGCGCCGGAAGAGCCACTCGTCGAGGTCGTAGTGGTGCGCGGCGTTGCGGTAGCTGCGCGCCACGCGGTTCCACTGCTGCAGCAGGCGCAGGGCGGGCACTGCCAGGCGCCGCCAGCCGCGCGGGGGCCGCTCGGGGAAGTTGCGCATCAGGAGCACCAGCAGGGTGGAGAGCCCGCCCTCGCCGGCGTCCCACTCCCCGTCCATGTAGGTCTGGCCCAGCGCGAACTCCGGGTCGCGGGCGATGCGGCCCAGCGTGCGGCGGCCGCGGATGATCCATTCGGCGCGCGGCTCGCCGCCGTCGCCGAGGACCCGGGCCGAGCCGTCGGGCAGGGTGAGGCGCAGGGTGCCCTCGCGGACGCGGCGCTCGAGGAGCTGCAGGTACATGGCGCTCCTCCCTTTTCGTCGTGTGCCGCAGGTGCGGCCTCCTCCGGTGGAGGCTCCACCATAGGCACGCCCTCGCAGGGGCGTCAAGCGGTCCACGGGCCGCGGCGAGGCGGGGCGCGCGGCAGTCCGCGCGGCGGGCCGTCCGGCGTTTCGGCTATCATGCGCCGCCATGGGCGCGGTGCTGAGGCGGCTGGTCGAGATCGCGCTGCTGCGCGCGGGGCCGCAGTCGCTGCCCGCCTCGCACACGCTGATGGCGGGCTGTGTGCTGGCCTATGTGGCGGTGGGGTTGGCCGTGCTCGGCGCGCGCATGGGGCCGGCACGGGCGCTCGCCGAGGGGGTCCTGGACGCCGCCATGCTGGCGGCCTTCGCCTGGGGGCTGCTGCGCCTGCGCGGCTGGCCCAACCGCTTCCTCCAGACCTACACGGCGCTGACGGGCACCGGGGCGCTTCTCGGGCTGCTCGCCTGGGCGCCGATGGCGGCGGCCTGGCGCGCCGAGCAGCTCGGCGGCGAGGCGCCGCTGGCCGTGGGCCTGGGGCTGCTCGGCCTGGTCGCCTGGACGCTGCTCGTCATCGGCCACATCCTGCGCCACGCCCTGGAGATGCCGCTGCCCGCCACGACCGCGATGGCGCTCGCCTACGTGCTGTTCTCGTGGTGGGTGCTGGCGCTGGTGTTCCCCCAATGAGACGGCACGGCGGGAGAGGACGCCGGTGAGGGTCCACGTTCTCGGCGTGTGCGGCACCTTCATGGGCGGCGTCGCCCAGCTCGCGCGCGCCCTCGGCGACGAGGTCTCGGGCAGCGACGTCGCCGCCTGGCCGCCCATGGGCGAGCAGCTCGCCCGCGCCGGCATCCCCGTGCGCGAGGGCTACGATCCGGCGCATCTCGAGCCGCCGCCGGACCTGGTCGTGATCGGCAATGCGCTCTCGCGCGGCAACCCGGCCGTGGAGCACGTCCTCGACGCGGGGCTGCCCTACGTCTCGGGCCCGCAGTGGCTGGCCGAGCGCGTCCTGCGCGGGCGCGAGGTGATCGCGGTGGCGGGCACGCACGGCAAGACCACCACGGCGAGCCTGGTCGCCTGGATCCTCGAGCGCGCCGGGCTGGCGCCGGGCTTCCTCATCGGGGGCGTGCCCGCGGGCTTCGGCGTCTCGGCGCGCCTCGGGGCGGGGCGGCACTTCGTGGTCGAGGCCGACGAGTACGACACGGCTTTTTTCGACAAGCGCGCCAAGTTCGTCCACTACCGCCCGCGCATCGCCGTCCTCAACAACCTCGAGCACGACCACGCCGACATCTATCCCGACCTCGCCGCCATCCAGCGCCAGTTCCATCACCTGGTGCGCACCGTGCCGCGCGCAGGGCGCATCCTCGCCGCCGCGGGCGAGGCGGCCCTCGACGAGGTGCTCGCCATGGGCTGCTGGACCCCGGTGGAGCGCTACGGCGTGGAGGCCGAGGGGGCCGAGTGGAGCGCGCGGCTCGCCGCGGAGGACGGCTCGCGCTTTGCGATCCTGCACCGCGGCGGCCCGGTGGCCGAGGTCGCCTGGCGCCTGCGCGGGCGCCACAACGTCCACAACGCGCTCGCGGCCGTCGCCGCGGCGGCGGCCGCCGGCGTGCCGGCGGCGGAGGCGGCGCGGGCGCTGGAGGGCTTTGCCGGCGTGCGCCGGCGGCTCGAGCGCATCGGCGAGGCGGACGGCGTCGCGGTCTACGACGACTTCGCCCACCATCCGACGGCGATCGCGGCCACCCTCGCCGCCCTGCGCGCGGCGGGCGGCGGGCCGCTGGTCGCCGTCCTCGAGCCGCGCTCGAACAGCATGCGCATGGGCGTGCACCGCGAGGCGCTCGCCGGGTCGCTCGCCGCCGCGGACGCGGTGGTGGCCTACGCCCCGCCGGACCTCGGCTGGGACCTGGCGGCGGCGCTCGCCCCGCTCGGGGCGCGGGCGCGCGTTGCGGGGAGCATCGAGGCCGTGGCGGAGGCGGCCGTCGCGGCGGCGGCGCCCGGTGCGCGGATCGTCGTCATGTCGAACGGCGACTTCGGCGGCGTCCACGGGCGCATCCTCGAGGGGCTGCGCGCGCGGGCGGTGCCGCGCCGGCCGTCACGTCATGCCGGAGGCGAAAGGTGAGCGGGGGCGGGCGGCAGGGGCCGATCGCGCTGGCCATGACCGGAGCCTCCGGCGCGGCCTACGGCCTGCGCCTGCTCGAGTGCCTGCTCGACGCCGGCCGCGAGGTCTGGTTCCTGGTCTCGGAGCCGGGGCAGGTCGTGATCTCGATGGAGACCGACCTGCGGCTGCCGGGCCGCCCCGCGGAGATGGAGCGCGTGCTCGCCGAACGCTACGGCGGGCAGGGGCGCCTGCGCGTCTTCGGCCAGAGGCAGTGGACGGCGCCGCTCGCGAGCGGCTCCGGGGCGCCGGCGGCGATGGTCGTCTGCCCCTGCACCACGGGCACGCTCGCCGCCATCGCCTCCGGACACTCGTCCAGCCTCATCGAGCGCGGCGCCGACGTGACGCTCAAGGAGGGGCGGCCCCTGATCCTCGTCGTGCGCGAGACGCCGCTGTCGGCCATCCACCTCGAGAACATGCTGCGGCTGGCGCGTGCCGGGGCCGTCATCCTGCCGGCCTGCCCCGGCTTCTATCACGGCCCGCGCTCGGTCGACGACCTCGTCGATTTCGTGGTCGCGCGCGTGCTCGACCGGCTCGGGGTGCCCCACGCGCTCGTGCCCCCCTGGGGCGGCTGAGGCGCGCGCACCAGCAGCACCGTCCCGGTCCAGGGCGCCGGCGGCCGGCGGCGCACGGTGCGGGTGACGAGACCGGCCGCGTCGAGGTCCGCGCGCAGGCGCGCGAGCCCGGGCGCGAAGCCGCCGCCGGTCGCGGGGTAGGCGAACAGGCCGAAGGGGCTGCGGCGCTCGAGGCGTGCGACGTAGCCGACCCACAGCGGCACGCGTCCGGCCGCGAGCCGCACCCGCGCGTCCCACAGGCGCAGCACCCAGACCCGCCCCGCCTCCACGCGCAGCCAGGCGAGGCGCTCGTGCGCGCCCGCGTGCACCTGGGGCGGCAGCGGGAGCTCGGCGAGCGGGGCCTCGGGCTGCAGGTAGCGCAGCGCCCCGAGCGCATCGAGCCGCTGCGCGGGCCGCCAGCCGGCCGCCTCGAGGGCGCGGCCGACCTCCGCTTCCGGGGCCGCCCACTGCACGGTGAGCGGCTGCGCCGCTCCGCCGCGCAGGTCCTCGCGCAATGCCGGCAGCCGCGCCCAGCCGCCCTTCCACCACGCCGCCGCCTCCATCGTCACGATCGGGGTGCGCGGCGGCGGCCAGCGCGCGAGCTCGCGCGCCACGCCGCCGGTCGCCGCCAGCGCCGTCCACGCGGCGGCGAGCGCGAGGAGGATCACCGCGGCGGCGCCGGGGACCGGGCGCGGCGGCGTGTGCCGCCGCCAGGCGATCGCCACCGCCGCCACCCAGGCGATGCCGAGGGCGAGCGCTCCGAGCACGTCCGTCAGCCAGTGGGCGCCGAGGTAGAGCCGCGACAGGCCCACGCCGAGGGCGAGCAGGCCGGCGGCGACGTAGGCGAGCCAGCGCCGCTCCGCCCGCAGCCCGCGCGCGACGACCGCCGCCGCGAGGCCATAGACGGCGACGCTCATCATCGTGTGCCCGCTGGGGAAGGCGTAGCCGGCCCAGGCCTCGGCGTCCGGCAGCGGGCGGGGCACGCGCGTGGCGTGCTTGAGCGCCTGCACCAGGGCCTCGGCCCCCGCGATGCCGCCCGCCCAGTGGGCGAGCGCGCGCCAGTCGCGGCGCGCGGCGAGCCACAGGCCCAGCGCCGCGGCCACCGCCCCCCACACGCGCGCGTCGCCCGCGAGCGTGACGGCCGCCATGAGGCGGTCCGCCCAGGGCGTGCGCAGCGCCTGCACAAGCCCGTGCAGGGCGCGGTCGGGGCCGGCGCCCGCGCCGGCGCCGGACAGGGCGAGGGCCGCCGCGAAGGCCCAGGCGCAGGCGGCGAGCAGCAGCGCCAGCAGGGCGAGGCCGCGGAACTCCGGGTGCGTGGGGTCGGCGAGCGCCGCGCCCGGCTCGCCGAGCCAGCGGTGCGCCCGGCTCCAGCGCGCGAGCGCGGCGAGCAGCGCCCCGGCGCGCGGCTGCAGCGCGAGCGTCAGCCGCCGCAGCGCCACCGCGGCGAGCCACAGCAGCGCGAGCAGCGCGACGAGCAGGGCGGCGAGCCGCGCGGCCACCTCCGCCGCCACCGAGAGCGAGGCCGCGAACACCGTGCCCGGCAGCACGTAGACCGGCGCCCACGCCAGGGCCGCGGCGACGTCGATGGCGAGGAAGCGGCCCGCGCCCATGCCGAGCATGCCGGCGACGGCCGGCACCACCGGGCGCAGGGGGCCCACGAAGCGGCCGAGCAGCACGCTCTTGCCGCCGTGGCGGCGGAAGAAGCCGCGCCCGCGCGCGAGCAGCTCCGGGTGCCGCCGCAGGGGCCAGCGCGCGGCGAGCGCCTCGCCGTAGCGCCGGCCCAGCCAGTAGCTCAGGAGGTCGCCCGCCACGGCGCCCGCGGCGGCCCACAGCAGCGTGGGCCCGAGCGGGATGGCGCCGAGGCCTGCGAGCGCGCCGGCCGCGAACATGAGCGCCGCGCCCGGAAAGACGATCCCGACGAGCGCGAGCGACTCGACCAGGCTGGCGGCGAAGACCACCGGGCCGCTCCAGGCGGCGTGCGCCCGCACCCAGGCCACCGCCTGCTCGAGCAGCCCCTCCATGGGGCGCGATTATAGGGGCGCCCCGCCCGCGGCGCCGGGACGCGCTCCGCCCCTCCGCGCGGGCTCAGAGGCGCGCGAAGGCGCGCTCGGCGGCGGCGAGCGTGGTGTCGATGTGCGCCTCCTCGTGCGCGGCGGAGACGAAGCCCGCCTCGAAGGCCGAGGGCGCGAGATACACGCCCTCCTCGAGCATGGCGTGGAAGAAGCGGCGGAAGCGCCCGACGTCGCAGGCGGTGACCTCCTCGTAGCGGGTCACGGGATCGACGTCGGTGAAGAAGATCCCGAACATGCCGCCCACGCAGTGCGTGCTGAGGGGCACGCCCGCGGCCCGCGCACGCTCGCGCAGGCCGTCGGTCAGGCGCCGCGCGAGCGCCTCCAGGCGCTCGAAGAAGCCCTCGGCGCGCACCCGCCGCAGTGTGGCGAGGCCCGCCGCCATCGCCACCGGGTTGCCCGAGAGCGTCCCGGCCTGGTAGACGGGCCCCTCCGGGGCGACGTGGGCCATGACGTCGGCGCGGCCGCCGAAGGCGCCGACCGGCATGCCGCCGCCCACGACCTTGCCGAGCGTGGTGAGGTCCGGGCGCACGCCGTAGCGC
>WFOW01000360.1 GCA_015487895.1 Gammaproteobacteria bacterium
GTGGTGCCGTGGGCTGGTGCTCCGGGGCTCGGCGGCCTGCCGCGCCCGCCGTGCCGGAGCCCGTCCTCGGGGAAGGGGTCGGGATGCCCGGCGGGAGCCGCGGCGTGGCCGTCTGCGGGCGCGCGCCGGGGCGCCGCGTCTGGCGGCTGCGCCGCCCCGTGCGCCCGGCGCTCCTCCCCGCGGCTGGCCGCTTCGCGGCCCCGTGTCCGGGCGGCCGCCTCGAAGGCCTGCTCCTGCCTTGTTCGGAGGTCGTGGGTGGTGCCGTGGGCTGGTGCTCCGGGGCTCGGCGGCCTGCCGCGCCCGCCGTGCTCGGCACCTGGTTCCTGCGAGGGGTCGAAGCGGCGGCGGCCGCACTCGAGGCTCCAGAGGAGCCCGCCGAGGCCGTCGTGGCGGGCGACGGCGCGCAGGGCCGGCGTGCCCTCCGCCGGCTGCGGGGGCGGCGCTTCGATGGCCCTTGCCCCGTTCCCGCCGTCTTCCACACGCAGCCAGGTGACGGGGGGCGGCGCGGTGCCGGTGAGCGCCCCCACGCGGCGGGTGGCGGCGCCGAGGAAGGCCGCGAGCGCGCGCAGCGCCGGAACCTCCCGCCGCCAGGGTTGCCGCCAGGCCAGCACGCTCCCGCGCTCGTCGGCCACCGCCACCTCGAGCGTGCCGCCTCGCGTGCGCCAGGCGACCGTGACACGGCCGGGCATGGCGGCGCGGCAGGCGGCGCCCAGCAGGGGCTCGCGCGCGGCGAGCGCCTCCTCGAGCACCACCGGGGCCCAGCGCTCGCGCGGCAGGGCCAGCACCTCGAGCAGCGCGTCGCGGTCGCGCGCGAGCGCCGGGCGCGGGACGCCATGCTCGGGCTCGAGCACCTGGTAGCCCGGTCCCACCTCGAGCACCAGCCGCGCCTGCGGATGGCCGCGCGGGCCGTACCAGGCGGCGCGTGCCTGCTCGAGCACCCCCTCGAGCCGCCGGGCGATGGCCGCCCCGTGGCCGGGGACGAAGCAGCGCACGGGCACGGGCGGCGGCGCGCCGCCGGCCTGCGCGGGCGGCGACCAGGCGCAGAGCTCCGCGACGAGGTCTGCGATCGCCGTCTCGCCCGCGAAGCGCTGCACCAGCACCTCGCCCCAGGTCGTGCGCGCCACGAGATCGATGGTGTGCACCAGGCACACGCGCCCGCTGCCGTGGCTGAGGGGGTCGGAGCGGGCGGTGGCGAGCTCGATCCCGAGCCTGCGGTGGCGGGCCCAGGGGTCGTGGCCGACGTCGACGAAGGCGAGCGCCGCGGCGAGCCGCGGCGGCGCACGCAGCGCCTCCGGCGGCGGGCCGCGGCGGCACGCATCGGCGGGCAGGCGCTCGGCGAGGGCGCGGACGATGCCGTGCACCTCGGCCGGCGTCAGGTCCGTGCCCGGGGCGTCGAAGCCCAGCACCGTCGAGGGCGCCACGAGGCCGTTGACATGGGCCCAGGCGAGCAGCGCCACCGGGGTCTCGGCGCGCTTCAGCGGCGCGCGCGAGCCCTCGCGCTCCAGCCGCCACGCGCCTTCGGCCTCGCGCACGAGCGTGAGCTCGGGCTCCGAGAGGTCCTCGGAGATGCCGGGGTTGATCACCTCGATCTTGCCCGGGGCGTGCTCGGCGGCGCTCTTGAGGCGGCGGGCCACCACCTCGAGGTCGGCGGCGGCACGCCCCCCGTCGCGCAGGCGTGCGCCCGCGAAGGCGGCGAGGCGCCCGAAGCTGTCGCGCAGCAGGGCCTCGATCAGGACACGCTCCTCGAGCACGCGCTCGATCTTCCAGCGCGGGCGCGCGTCGAGCAGGTGCAGGCGGCCGCGGTCCCAGCCCCAGCGCGCAGCGAGCCGCGCCATCAGCGCCCGGCGCCAGCCGCTGCCCGGGCGCGAAAGCGCGATGCGCGACTTGAAGTAGAGGCAGCGGCGGGCGAGCTCGCGGCGGGCGCGGTCGGCAGGGCCGGCGAGGTGACGCTCGATGCGCTCGATCATGAGCACGTAGGGGTCGAGGGCGTCGGCGTCGGTGTCGCCCTCGTGCACGGCGCGCTTGAGCTCGTGGCAGGCGAGGTCGCCGTCCGGGAGCCCCGCGATGTAGCTCTCGAGCAGCAGGATCTTGAGCACCGACTTGTAGGGCGAGTCGAGCGCCTTGTAGAGCTGCCACAGCGCGGCGTCGAAGAGTTCCGCCTCCGGCAGGGGCAGCGGCGAGCCGAGGTCGACGCACTCGCCGGGGCGCACGAAGCGGCGGCCGACGAGGCGCGCGGCATCCTCGGCGTAGCCCGTGCGTTCGCGCTCGACGGGGATCACCCACCAGAGCGGGTACCGGCCTGCCACCAGCACCGCGCTGCGGTAGAACTCGTCGAGCAGCAGGTGGTGCTGCAGCGCCCCGCAGCCGTCGGCGGCGAGGCTCGCGTGCTCGCCGGCCCGGAAGCGCTCGGGGTCGACGGGGTAGAGATGGGTCTCGAGGCCGAAGCGCTCGCGCGCCCAACGCTCCAGCGCCGCGCACTTGGCCGCGAGCAGCGCGCGGGCGTCCGCGTCGAGCCCGGGGTCGTGGCAGACCCAGACGTCGAGGTCGCTCTCGCGCGTGTGGCCGAGCGAGCCGGCGCTGCCCATGAGGAAGACCGCCTCGAGGGCGAAGGTCCTGTAGGCGCGCCGCCGCGGCCGGAAGCCGGGCGCGAGGCGGCGTGCCGCCCGCACCGCCTCGGCGCCGGGCCCGTATCCGGGCAGCCCCGCCGGCGCCGCGCGCCCCACGTAGCCGGGCAGCAGGGGGTGGTTCTCGTGCAGCAGCAGCGGCAGGAGCTCGAGCCACTGGGCCCGTGCCGGGCCGAGGGCCTCGCGCACGCGCCGCAGGCGCGCGCGGTTGAGGGCGAGGAAGCGCTCGCGCAGCGCCCGGAGATCGGCCCCGGGTCCGCGACCGGGCTCAGCGGCCCTCCGTGC
Source organism: Gammaproteobacteria bacterium (assembly GCA_015487895.1). GTDB lineage: Bacteria > Pseudomonadota > Gammaproteobacteria > S144-34 > S144-34 > S144-34. Next base: position 2,910 of record WFOW01000360.1, read on the forward strand.
CACCGGCGTCCTCCGGGCACGGGGCGAGGGCGGCGCGGGCGCGGCCGATCAGCCGCTCCGGCGTGTCGCCCGCCCGCCAGGGGGCGAGGCCTACGCGCAGCGCCGCCCCGTCCCCGACGGCGGCGCGCACCTCGGCGCACATGCGGCGCACGAGCGCACCCGCGTCGCGCTCGGTGGTCTCCGGGAGGACGGCCAGCACCTCGCCCCTGTCCGAGACGCCGACCAGGTCGGCCCAGCGCAGCAGCCCCCGCACGGCCTGGGCCGCCGCCCGCAGCGTCTCCGTCCCCGTCTCCTCGTCCCCGCCGGACGCGCGCGCCTCGAGCATGGCGAGGCAGAGCGGGTCGCGGTAGCGGGCGCAGCGGGCGAGCTGCGGGCCCATCGCCAGCCGCAGCGCGCGCTCGCCCGGCAGCCCGGTGTACGGGTCGGAGGCGGCAAGGGCCCACGCGTCCCACAGGGCCGGACCGCCGCGGGCCGGGGGGTCCAAGGCGAGGAGGCACCAGGCGCGGCCCCCGTCCGGCAGCGCCGTCTCGTGCCGGAGCACCCAGCGGCCGGTGGCCCGCGCGCGCACCACCGCCCCTTGGCGCGGGAGCTCTCGCAGAGGGGGGGCGGCCAGCGACTCGAGGCTGGCGCCGGGCGCCGCCCCCTCGCCCAGCAGCGCGCGCGCGGCCGCGTTCGCCGCGGTGACGTTGCCCTGCGCGTCGGCCACCAGCAGCCCCACCGGACAGGCCTCGGCCGCCGCCGCCAGCACGCCCGCCCCTATCGTCATGGGCTTTCCCTCCCGTGCACGTCCTCCCGGGTTAGCGGGCGCTGCGGGGGATGGCTTTAGCCCGGGCGGCCGCTGGCGACCCTGCGGGGGCGCACGCTATCCTAGCGCGATCCTCACCCCCAAGAGGCCGTCCCTGCACGGCGGCCGTCGAAGGAGAGACGCATGACCGATCGCATCCGGGCCCCCTACGTGGGTGTGCCCCTGCCGGACCTGAGGACCTCGCCCATCGTCGCCGACACCGGCGATGCGCCCGACCTCCCGGAGGGTGCCGCCCTCAGCGAGGCGCCGGTGTGCTGGTTCAACGGGGTCGCCTACGAGAACGGGCGCTTCGTGTGCACCGGCACGGACCTGCTGCGCTGCACCAACGGGGTATGGGTCCGGGAGGGCTCCTGTGACCCGGACCATCCGGACTGAGCTTGCGGCGCTGGCGACGCTGCTGCTCCTCGCCCTGCCGGCGGCCGGCGCGGAGCTGCGCGGCGAGGTGGTGCTGGAGGGCGGCCAGCGGTTCGGCGGGGGGCTGGTTGCCCCCGGCACGCTGGTGAGCGTCTCGGCCTACCCGCTCGAGGGGCAGCCCCTGCCGCGCTGGGCGCCGCGCCGTCTCCACGTCGAGGTGCGCGAGCGCCGCTTCCATCCCCTCTATCGCGTGCTGCGCCGCGGCGACAGCGTCCTCGTGCGCAATCGTGACCGCGTCTTCCATGAGCTGTTCTCGCTCTCCGCGGTGCGGCCCTTCCGCGCGCGGCTGGCCCCGCGCGGCCGCGCCGGCGCGCGGGCGCGGCTGCGCTTCGACGAGACCGGCACCTGGCACGTGTTCTGCCGCATCCACGGCAGCATGTACATGCGCATCGACGTCGTCGACACCCCTTATGTCGAGGTCCTGCCGGGCGGCGGCCGCTTCCGCCTCACCGGCCTCGCGCCGGGCCGCTGGCGCCTGCGCGTGGCCGCCGTCGGCGCCGATACCCTCGAGGTCGAGGCCGACGCGGTGACGAGCCCGCCGCCGCTGCGCCTGGTGCTGCGGGTGCGTGGCGGCGCATGAAGCCGTGAGCATCGAGCAGCGCAACATCCTCTTCGTGCTCGGCCTGGTGCTGCTCGTGCTGGGCAGCGCTGCGGCCCTTGGCTACTTCCTCATCGCCGAGCATGTCGAGCGGCAGATCGCGCGCGGCCTCGACCTCGCCGTCGAGGTGCAGGCCGAGACCGAGCGGCGCGACCGCGCGCGGCTGGCCGCCGCGGGCCGCAGCCTCGCCGCCGAGCCCGCGCTGCTGGCCGCCGCGCTCACCGACGACGTGCCCACGGTGGCGAGCATGCTCGACGATCTCCTCGGCCGGGCCGCCGTGGACCTCATCGCCGTCTACATCGAGAGCGGCCAGGCGGGCGTGGGGCGCCGGCCGCACTACGCCTCGCCCCAGGTGCTGACCTCCGAGCCGCTCCTGCGGCTCGTGCGCGGGCTCGATCCCGTGGCCGGCGAGGCCGCGGCCAACGCGCGCGTCTTCAACGAGGTGCTCCGTCTGGTGGCGGTGCCGGTGCGCGGGCCCGCCGGCGGGCGCATCGGCGTCGTGGTTGTGGGCGAGGCGCTGGACGAGCGCGCCGCGCGCACGCTCGCCGCCGTCACCCGCGCCGAGGTGGCCATCCTCGCCGGCAACGTCGTCCTGGGCAGCACCCTGCCCGCCGGCCGGCTCCCGCTCGAGGCGCTCGGCGCCGGCGAGCGGCCCGCCGAGGTGCGCTTCGCCGTCGGCGGCGAACGCTACCGCGGGCGCGTGCTGCCCCTGGTCGAGGACGCCAGCGCCCACCTGCTGCTCGCCCTGTCGGAGGACGTGCAGTGGGCGCCGTACCGGGCCCTGGCGCGGCGCGGCGGGATCGCGGCCCTCCTGATCCTGCTCGCCGCCGCCGGCATCGGGCTGTGGGTGAGCCGGGCCTCGCTCACGCGGCCCCTGCGCGAGCTCGCCGCCGCGGTGCGCGCCATCGGCGCCGGCGACCTCGACGTGCAGGTCGAGGCGCGCCGCGCCGACGAGCTCGGGGAGCTCGCGCGCGCCTTCAACCGCATGCTGGCGAGCCTGGCGAGCTCGCGCGCCGAGCTGGAGGAGAGCCGCCAGCGCTTCCACGATTTCGCCGCCGCCTCCTCCGACTGGCTGTGGGAGACCGACCGCAACGGCGTCTTCACCTACGTCTCGCCGAGCGTGAGCGAGAGCCTCGGCTATGCCGCCGCGGACCTGGTGGGACGCACGCTCGAGCAGGTCTTCCGCGGCGACGACGTCGGCGAGGTGATGGCGGTGCTGCGCCCGGGACGCACGGCGCCGCAGCCTTTCAAGGATCTCGAGGTGTGGCTGACCTCGGCCGACGGCCACCGCCGCTGCCTGCGCATGAACGGCGTGCCGGTGCGCCGCGGCGAGGCCTTCGTCGGCTACCGCGGCACCGCGCGCGACATCACCAAGGCCAAGCAGGACGAGTCGCGCCTGATGTCGCTCGCCAACCAGGACCCGCTCACGGGCCTGGCCAACCGCAAGCGCTTCCAGGCCGACCTCGCGCACGAGCTGCGCCGCGCCGAGCGCACCGGCCGCAGCGGCGCGCTCATGCTCCTCGACATCGACCACTTCAAGCTCATCAACGACACCGCCGGCCACGCCGCCGGCGACGAGGTCATCGTGCAGGTGGCGGGCGTGCTGCGGCGGCTGTCGCGCGGCGAGGACCTCGTGGCGCGGCTGTCGGGCGACGAGTTCGCGCTCGCCTTCGCCGGCATGGGGGCCGAGCAGGCCATGGACAAGGCGCACGAGATCCTCGAGCGCATCGCCGCCCTCAAGCCCATGTTCGGCGGGCGCATGATGAGCATCTCGGCGAGCGTGGGCGTGGTGCTCTTCCCGGAGCACGGCAGCGAGCCCGTCGAGCTCCTCGCCAAGGCCGACACCGCGCTCTACGCCGCCAAGGATGCCGGGCGCAACCGCGCCCACCTCTACTCCGAGGCCGACCACGCGCGCGAGCTCATGGACTCGCAGCTCACCTGGAAGGAGCGCGTGCAGCGCGCCCTCGAGGAGGACCTGTTCGAGCTCGTCTACCAGCCCATCGCGCCCGCCGCGGGCGGCCCGGCCTCGCGCTTCGAGGTGCTGGCGCGCCTGCGGATGCCGGACGGCAAGCGCTACGGTCCCGGCGCCTTCATCCCCACCGCCGAGCAGTTCGGGCTCATCCGCCAGGTCGACCGCGTCATCGTGGCCAAGGCGCTCGCGCGCCTGGCCGAGCTGCAGCGCGCCGGCCTGGACGTCACCTTCTCGATCAACCTCTCGGGGCTCAGCGTGGGCGATGCCGCCATGCTCGACTTCATCCGCAGCGAGATCGCCGCCGCCGGGGTCGACCAGCGCCGCATCGTCTTCGAGATCACCGAGACCGCCGCCTGCGAGAACCTCGCCGCCGCCCTCGACTTCATCCGCGCCGTGCGCCAGCTCGGCTGCCGCGTCTCCCTCGACGACTTCGGCGTCGGCTTCTCGTCCTTCTCCTATCTGCGCAACCTGCGCGTGGACAACATCAAGATCGACGGCAGCTTCATCCGCGAGATCCACCGCTCGCGCGAGGACCAGCTCTTCGTGAAGGCCATCGTGGACGTGGCCGCGGGCATGCAGATCCAGACCACGGCCGAGTACGTCGAGAGCGCCGAGGCGCTGGCCGTGGTGCGCAGCCTCGGGGTCGACTACGTGCAGGGCTACTACGTCGGCAAGCCCAAGCCGAGCCTGCAGGGCCTGCAGCCGCGCCCGGCGCCCTGAGCGCGCTCAGTCGTAGACCAGCCCGCCGCGCAGGACGTGGCCGAGCAGGCCCGTCATCTCGGCGTCGATCTTCTCGAACTCCAGCACCTCCCATGCGCCCTCGCGCTCGAGCCGCAGGGCGCGCACGCGCCCGTGGCCGGCGAGCCGCCGCTGCAGCGCGAGGAAGGCCTCGGCGTGGGCGCGCTCGCGGAAGCGGCAGCGGAAACGCTGTGCGACGCGGTGCTCGGTCCTGAAC
>WFOW01000361.1 GCA_015487895.1 Gammaproteobacteria bacterium
GATTGTGGGAGGGGCTTCCAGCCCCGATCAAACGGCCGCGCGCGGAGCGCGTACCAACCCTCGCCTCCCGAACCTCGCCTCCCGCCTCTGCTTCGGCGGCTCACCCCCGGGCGGCCAGCCACGCCGGCACGTCCTCCGCCGGCATCGGCCGGGCGATGTGGAAGCCCTGCACCAGATCGCAGCCGAGCCCGGCCAGCCGCTCCAGGGTGGCCCGGTCCTCGACCCCTTCGGCCACCACCCGCAGGCCGAGGCTGTGCGCGAGCGCCAGCACGCCGCGCACCACGGCCTCGTCCGGCGGCGACTCGTGGAGGCGGCTGACGAAGGTGTGGGCGATCTTGATCTCGCGGATGGGCAGGCGCCTGAGATAGGCGAGCGAGGAGTAGCCGGACCCGAAGTCGTCGATGGACAGCTCCAGCCCCAGCTCGTGGAAGCGCTCCAGCACCGAGAGCCCGTGCGCCACGTCGGCGAAGACGGCGTTCTCGGTGAGCTCGAGCACGAGCGCCCGCGGGGCGCGCGCGCGCTCCAGCAGGCCCGCGAGCCGCTCCACGCACTCCGGGCTCCGGAGGCTGTAGGGGGACAGGTTGACCGAGACGCGCACGGGATGGCCGGCCTCGCGCCAGCGCGCGACGTCGCGCAGGGCCGTCTCCAGGACCTGCAGCGTCAGCGGCGTGATCAGGCCGCTGCGCTCGGCCGCGGGGATGAAGCGGTCGGGCGGGATCTCCCCGTAGGTCCCGTGACGCCACCGCGCCAGGGCCTCCAGGCCCTCGACCCTGCCGGTGCGGGGGTCGACCTGGGGCTGGTAGGCGACGGTGATCCCGCCCCGCTCGACCGCCTCCCGCAGCTCCGCCGTGAGCACGAGCTGCTGCACGCTGTGGGCGTCGTCGCGGGGGTCGTAGAGCGCGAAGCCGGCGCCGGCGCGCTTGGCCGCGTACATGGCCACGTCCGCGCAGCGGAGCAGCTCCTCGGCGCTGCGGCCGTGGTCGGGGAAGAGCGCGATGCCCACGCTGGCCCGCACCTGCAGCGTGGCATCGCCCACCCGGCAGGGGCGGTCGATCGCCTCCGTCACCTTGCGGGCCACGACCGGGGCGCGGGCGGCGTCCACCCCGGGCAGCAGCACGGCGAACTCGTCGCCGCCGAGGCGCGCTATCGTGTCCGACTCGCGCAGGCTCTCGCGCAGGCGCATCCCCACCTGGCGCAGCAGGGCGTCGCCCGCCTGGTGGCCGAGGGTGTCGTTGATCTCCTTGAAGCCGTCGAGGTCGATCAGCAGGAGGGCGAAGGGCCTGCCCTCCCGCGGCGAGGACCGCACCGCCTGCCGCAGGCGGTCCTCGAGCAGGGTCCGGTTGGCCAGCCCCGTGAGCGTGTCGTGGAGGGCGAGGTGCTCGAGCTGCTCGGCCTGCGAGACCAGGCGCGCGCGCATGCGCTCGAGGTCCCCGGCCAGGTCGCGCACGTCGGCGAGGGGGCTGTCGACGCCGAGACGCCGGTCCACGTGCCCCGCGGCGATGTGCCGCGAGATCGCGCGCAGCTCGCGCAGGGGGCGCGCCATCCGCCGCGCGGAGAGCATCGCCACCAGCAAGGTCAGCACGACGTAGGCCGCCGCCAGCACCAGCGCGCGGGTCCAGGCGCGTCCGATGCGCTCGGCCGTGGGGCGCTCGTCGTAGGCCAGACGCAGGCGCATCTCCTCTCCCAGCGGGACCTCGATGAGGTACAGGCCGTCGCCGCCCGTCCCGTAGGCGAAGTCCTCGCGGAAGGTGTCGGGGAGGGCTCCCACCCTCAGCGCCGGAGCCCCGTCGCCCCCGGAGAGCTCCGCCCCGACCACGCGCCCCGTGAGGGCGGCGTCCTCGAGGAGCGCGCGGGTGGCGGGCAGGGGGAGCGCGCGCACCGTGCTCGCCAGCAGGTAGGCGTCGCTGCGGACCAGGTCGACGAAGCCGTCCACGTAGTTGCGCCGCGCCTCGAGCACCACCCCGCCGATCAGCACCGGCGCGAGCACGAGGTGCACCAGCACCATGCCGGCACCCAGATGGGCGGCGAAGCTCTGGCGCCACCGCCCGCTCACGGCGCTTCCTCCCCGGACCACAGCACCTGGAGGACGCGCAGGCGCGGGTCGGCATGGACGTCGCGCGCCCACAGCACCGCGACCGCGCCCGGCCGGGCGGCGAGCGCCTCGCGCAGGGCCGCCACGTCGGTGTACTCCGGCGGCCGCGGCGCTCCCGTGCGCAGCGTGCGCGAGAGCAGCAGCCGCGTGTAGCTCCGCGCCGACAGGAAGACCACCTTCTGGAGGAAGATCTCGTACAGGAGGGGATCGGAGCGGTTGACGAGGGGCAGGACGCGGACCCCGTCCCGCTCGACGGGCAGGCCCAGGAAGGCCCGCCGCAGCGCCTCCAGGGTGAGCCGCTGGAGGGGGGATCCCTTCGCCACCGCCACCACCACCGCCCCCGGCGGCACCGCCTTCCCTTCCGCCTGCTCCGCCCGTCCCGCCTGGGACCCGAGGAGAAGGAGCAGGGCCAGGGCCGCCAGTCCCGCCCGCCGCCTCATGGCAGCACCGCGCTCCACTGCAGCGCCCATACGCGCAGGCCCCGTCCCGCCCTGTCGCGGTGCCGCGCCAGCTCCAGCTTGAGGGCGTGGCCGCGCGCGAGATCCCAGCGCAGCCCCAGCGCGCCGCCACGGCCCGGGAAGTGCGGAAAGCGGCCCAGGTAGGGATCCGCGGCGAGCCCGACGGCGAGATCCCGGCGGCCGTAGAGGAGCCACTGCGGGCCGAGGGCTCGCCCCACGTGCAGGTAGCCCGCCGTCACGCGGCCCCGTCCGGTCCCGGACAAGGCGGTGCGCATGCGGACCGCCTTGCCCGTGACCTCCCATTCCGCGCCGCTCCAGGCGCCGTAGAGGCCCAGCATCGTGACCCGGGCCGTCCCCGTGCCGGGAACGGCGAGGGGCAGGCGGTGGCGCGCGGCGACCAGGCCGGCCTCGGCGTCGCCGAGCTCGTCCGGCTTCCAGCCCAGCCGGGCGACGAGGCTGCTTCCCCGCCGGCGGCGCCCCAGGTCCGTGAGGTGGAGCGGCTTCAGCTCGCCCTCGCCCAGGGCCGGACCCCGCCCGGCCGCGAGGCTGAGCTCCCAGAGGCCGCGCTTCTCCGCCGGCAGCCGCGTGCGGACGAGCCCGCCGACCAGGTGCTGGGGGAGCACGCCCCCGTCCTCCTCGAAGGCGGCGATGGGGGGATGGCTGATGCTCGGCTGGACGTACTCCCCGTGATGGTAGCGGTCGTGCCAGTAGGTGGCCGGGTTGTGGAAGCGCCCGGCCCAGACGGCGACCCGCGGTGCCTTCCAACCGAGCTTCAGGCGCTCCAGGCTGGCCGACTCGTCCGTGGCCGCCGCCTCGAGCAGGAAGCGGAGGCGGCCGCGTCCCCCGCGCACGAAGAGGCTCGCCGCCGGCGTCGCATCCTTCCGGGGGAGCCCGGCCACGGGCACGTCGGCGCCCGTGCGCGCCACCCAGGTCAGCGAGGGGAAGACCAGGACCTGCGCCTCCCAGCCGGAAGCGCCGCCCTGCGCCCCCGCCGCCAGGGGCACCGTGCACGAGAGCGCCGCCAGCACGGGCGCTCGCCATTTCCTGCCACGCTCGCGGAGAGGCATGGACCCTCCTTTTCCACCACCGGGCGCGGGTGCGGCGGGCCGGCCCGGGTGCCGCACATCCCCCCCGAGCGGCCGTTCCCTCGCCTCCGCCGGGTTATCGGGGCGCCCGCTCCTGAGCTTGAATCAATTTCGGGCCGGCGGTCCAAGCGGGAAGGCCGCCGATCTGGCATGGAGCAGAAACGGGACGGAAGTTCCGGCGGGGCGCGGCAGCCTGGGGGGCCTTCGGCCCTCCGGGATCACGGCCGCGCCAGCACGCGCACGGAAGAGCCGGGCGCGAGGCCGAGGGCGGCGTCGGCGCGGCCCCGGTTGACGGCGATCTCGACGAGCCCGTTGGCGTTCTCGTACCAGAAGGCCTCGCCCGGAGGCACGTCGCAGAAGGTGCGCGCGCGCCGCAGCACCCGCCCACCGGCCTCGATCCGCGCCCCGGGCGCGAGCCCGCCGGCCCGAAGCCCCGTCATCGCGTTGCCGAAGCGGTCGACGTAGACGACCTCGGCCAGGTCCTCGGGCCAGTCCGCCCCGACGTGGGCACCATCGTCGCGCGGCGCGAGCGCGAGGTCGAGGCCCGCGGCGAGGCGTGCGGCGGCGGGCGCGAAGAGGTCGCGACCGTGGAAGCTCGCCGACAGCCGCTCCGGACGCCAGGCGAGGGTCCACCACCGGGCCGCCTGCGCGCGCCGGGCCACCACCGCGAGCAGGCCGTTGTCGGGGCCCACGAAGCGGCGCCCGTCGGCCTCCACCACCACGGCATCGCGCGCGCCGCCCACGCCGGGGTCCACCACCGCCACGCACACGCAGCCCGCCGGGAGCTCCGGCGCGAGCGCCGCCAGCAGGTAGGCCGCCCCGCGCGGGCGGAAGGGCGGCAGGTCGTGGCAAAGGTCCACCACGGCGAGGCCCGGGGCCTCGCGGGCGATGGCCGCGCGCATCTGGCCCACGTAGGGCCCCTCGAGCCCGAAGTCGGTGTACAGGAACACCGTGCCATGGCTCATCGTTCCCGTCTCCGCAGATGGCCGGGATGCGCTCCCAGTCTAGTGCAGGGGAGGCGGGTGACGGGTTACGGGTGACGGGTTACGGGTGACGGGAAAGATCAAATGGCCGCGCCCGAAGGGCGCTCCACCCCTCGCCTCCCGGACCCCGTCTCTCGTCTCTGCCGCGCTTCGCGGGAGTGTGCGGGAGGCGGGTTACGGGAGACGGGTGACGGGAAACAGGAGACGGGAGACGGGTCACGGGAGACGGGAAAGATCAAATGGCCGCGCCCGAAGGGCGCCCCACCCATCGTCTCTCGACCCCTGCCTCTCGATTCTCCCCCGCAGGCGGCCGCGGCTGGAAGCCGCTTGTATGGTGAACAGGTGACGGATAACGGGGGACGGGTGACTGTACACCGTAGCCTGCAAGCCGTAACCCGCCTGCGGGAGAGGCTTCCAGCCCCGATCAAATGGCTGCGCGCGGAGCGCGCACCAGCCCTCGTCTCCCGACCCGCGTCTCCCGCCTCTGCCGCCGCAGGCGGCCGCGGCTCAGGCCTCCGCCTCTTCCGCCCCCTCCGAGGGCTGGGGCCGGTCGACGAGCTCCACCAAGGCCATGGGCGCGGCGTCGCCCGGGCGGAAGCCCATCTTGAGGATGCGGGTGTAGCCGCCGGGGCGCTCGCGGTAGCGCGGGCCCAGCTCCTCGAAGAGCTTGCGCACCGCCTCCTTGTCGCGCAGGCGCGCGAAGGCGAGCCGCCGCCGCGCCACGGTGTCCTCCTTGGCGAGCGTGATCAGCGGCTCGGCCACGCGCCTGAGCTCCTTCGCCTTGGGGAGCGTGGTGCGGATGCGCTCGTGGCGGAAGAGCGAGGCGGCCATGTTGCGGAACATGGCGCGCCGGTGCGCGCTCGTGCGGTTGAGGTGCCTGCCGGCCTTGCGGTGACGCATGGTGCTTCGCTCCCCTGCCTCAGGCCGAGGCCTTCTTTTCCTTGCCCAGCTCCGGCGGCGGCCAGTTCTCGAGCTTCATGCCGAGCTGCAGCCCATGGTTGGCGAGGACGTCCTTGATCTCCGTGAGCGACTTCTTGCCGAGGTTGGGCGTCTTGAGCAGCTCCACCTCGGTCCACTGGATGAGATCGCCGACGTAGTGGATGCCCTCGGCCTTGAGGCAGTTGGCCGAGCGCACGCTGAGCTCGAGGTCGTCGATGGGCCGCAGGAGGATGGGATCGATCTCGCTCTTCTTGCGCTCGACCGGCGCCGCCTCCTCCTTGCCCTCGAGCTCGACGAAGACCGAGAGCTGCTCCTGGAGGATGCGGGCGGCGCGCCGGATGGCCTCCTCCGGGTCGATGGTGCCGTTGGTCTCGATGTCGATGACCAGCTTGTCGAGGTCGGTGCGCTGCTCCACGCGCGCGCTCTCGACGTTGTAGGCCACGCGCCGCACGGGGCTGAAGCTCGCGTCGAGCTGCAGCTTGCCGATGGGGCGGTCCTCGCCGGCGGCGCGCCGCGCCGTCACCGGCTCGTAGCCGCGCCCGCGCGCGACCTTGAGGGTCATGCTGAGCTCGCCGCCCTCGTTGAGGTGGGCGATGACGTGCTCGGGGTTGACGATCTCGACATCGTGGTCGAGGGCGATGTCCGCCGCCGTCACCACCCCCGGCCCCTTCTTGCTGAGCGTGAGCGTGGCCTCGTCGCGCGCGTGCATGCGGATGGCCAGCCCCTTGAGGTTGAGCAGGATGTCGATGACGTCCTCCTGCACGCCCTCGATGGTCGTGTACTCGTGCAGCACGCCCTCGATCTCGACCTCGACCACGGCCGCGCCCGGCATGGACGAGAGCAGGACGCGCCGCAGGGCGTTGCCCAGGGTATGTCCGAAGCCGCGCTCGAGCGGCTCCAGCGTGATGCGCGCGTGCCGCGGATCCAGCGCCTGGACCTGCACGTTGCGCGGCTTGAGAAACTCGCTGACCGAACCCTGCATGGCCGTGTCCCTCTGGGGTTACTTCGAGTAGAGCTCCACCACCAGGTGCTCGTTGATCTCGCTCGGCAGGTCCGAGCGCTCCGGCACCGCCTTGAAGACGCCCTCCATCTTGTTGGGGTCGACCTCCACCCAGGGGGCGATGAGATCCTGCTGCTGGGCGAAGGCGAGCGCGGCCTGCACGCGGGCGTGCTGGCGCGCCTTCTCGGCGACGGAGATCACGTCGTTGGGCTTGACCTGGTAGGAGGGGATGTTGACCTTCCTGCCGTTCACCAGGATGTGGTTGTGGCGCACCATCTGCCGCGCCTCGGCGCGCGAGCTGGCGAAGCCCATGCGGTAGACGACGTTGTCGAGACGCTGCTCGAGGAGCTGGAGCAGGATCTCGCCGGTGGAGCCGCGCCGGCGCGCCGCCTCCTTGTAGTAGCGGCGGAACTGGCGCTCGAGCACGCCGTAGGTCCAGCGCAGCTTCTGCTTCTCGCGCAGCTGCAGCGCATAGTCCGAGAGGCGCTGGCGGCGCTGCCCGTGCTGGCCCGGCGCGTAGGGGCGCTTCTCGATCGGGCACTTCGCCGTGTAGCACTTCTCGCCCTTGAGAAAGAGCTTGGTCCCCTGCCGGCGGCAGAGGCGGCACTTCGCTCCGGTGTATTTCGCCACGGTGCGCCTCCTGGCCTCAGACCCGCCGCTTCTTGGGCGGGCGGCAGCCGTTGTGCGGGATGGGCGTCACGTCCGAGATGTTGGTGATGCGGAAGCCGACCGCATGCAGCGCGCGCACGGCGGACTCGCGGCCGGGCCCCGGGCCCTTGACCCGCACCTCCAGGTTCTTGACCCCGTGCTCCTGCGCCGCCTTGCCGGCGCGCTCGGCCGCCACCTGGGCGGCGAAGGGCGTGCTCTTGCGCGAGCCGCGGAAGCCGGAGCTGCCCGCCGAGGACCACACGAGCGCGTTGCCGGCGCGGTCCGTGATGGTGATGATCGTGTTGTTGAACGAGGCGTGGATGTGCGCCACGCCGTCCGAGACGGTCTTCTTGATCTTCTTGCGGCTTCGGCTTGCCTTGGCCATGTCGGTCCCGTGTGCTCCTGTCGTGGCTCGGCGCTCAGCGGCGGCCCACCGGGCGGCGCGGCCCCTTGCGCGTGCGCGCGTTGGTGCGGGTCCGCTGGCCCCGCACCGGCAGCCCGCGGCGGTGGCGCAGCCCGCGGTAGCAGCCCAGGTCCATGAGGCGCTTGATGTTCATCGACACCTCGCGCCGCAGGTCGCCCTCGACGGTGTACTTGCCGACCTCGGTGCGCAGCGCGTCGAGCTCGGCCTCCGTCAGGTCCTTGATCTTGGCGTCGGGGCGCACCCCCGCCGCCTCGCAGATCCGGCGCGCGCGCGAGCGGCCGATGCCGTAGATGTAGGTCAGGGCGATGACCGCGTGCTTCTGCGCGGGCACGTTGACGCCAGCGATGCGGGCCATGTTCGGTCGCTCTCCTGGATCCTGGACTGGGTCCGCGTAAACGGTTTATTTTACCGGCTTTCGGGCCGCACGCAAGACGCTCAGCCCTGGCGCTGCTTGTGGCGCGGGTCCTTGCAGATGACCCGCACCACGCCCTTGCGGCGGACGATCTTGCAGTTGCGGCAGATGCGCTTGACGGACGCCCGTACCTTCATGGTCGCTGCCTCCGGGGGCTCAGCGCGGCGCGCCGCGCGCGCCCCAGCTCTTGATGTTGGCCTTCCTCATCAGGCTCTCGTACTGGTGCGACATCAGGTGCGCCTGCACCTGGGCCATGAAATCCATCACCACGACGACCACGATCAGCAGCGAGGTCCCGCCGAAGTAGAAGGGCACGTTCCAGTAAAGGATCAGGAACTCCGGCAGCAGGCACACGGCCGTGACGTAGATGGCCCCCGCAAGGGTCAGCCGCGTCATGACGCCGTCGATGTAGCGGGCGGTCTGCTCGCCGGGCCGGATGCCGGGGATGAAGGCCCCGCTCTTCTTGAGGTTTTCGGCGGTCTCGCGCGCGTTGAAGACGAGCGCGGTGTAGAAGAAGCAGAAGAAGATGATCGCCACCGAATAGACCAGCACGTAGACCGGCTGGCCGGGCGAGAGCGTCTGCGAGAGGTCCTGCAGCCAGGACAGCTCCTCGCTCTGGCCGAACCAGTTCCCCAGCGTGGCCGGGAAGAGGATGATGCTGGAGGCGAAGATGGGCGGGATCACCCCCGCCATGTTGAGCTTGAGCGGCAGGTAGCTCGACTGCTGCGCGTAGACGCGCCGGCCCTGCTGGCGGCGCGCGTAGTTCATGGGGATGCGCCGCTGCCCGCGCTCGACGAAGACCACGAAGGCGGTGACGCCGAGCGCCAGCATGAACAGGAACAGGATCTCGAAGGGGCCGAGCTCGCCGGTGCGCGCGAGCTCCAGCGTGCCGCCCACCGCCGAGGGCAGCCCGGCGACGATGCCCGCGAAGATGATGAGCGAGATGCCGTTGCCGATGCCGCGCTCGGTGACCTGCTCGCCCAGCCACATGAGGAACATGGTGCCCGTGACCAGCGTCACCGTGGTGGTGAAGATGAAGCCCGGCCCCGGGTTCGGCACCACGGGCTGGCCGCCGAAGTGCTGGCCCTGGAGCGCGATCGCCACGCCGATGGCCTGGAAGGTGGCGAGCGCCACCGTCCCGTAGCGCGTGTACTGCGTGATCTTGCGCCGCCCGGCCTCGCCCTCTTTCTTGAGCTGCTCGAGCTTGGGCACCACCACCGTCATGAGCTGCATGATGATGGAGGCCGAGATGTAGGGCATGATGCCGAGCGCGAAGACGGTGAAGCGCTCCAGCGCCCCGCCCGAGAACATGTTGAACATGTCGAGGATGGTGCCGCGCTGCTGCTCGAAGAGCTGCGCCAGCACCGCCGAGTCGATCCCGGGCACCGGGATGTGGGCGCCGATGCGGAAGACCACCAGCGCCCCCAGCACGAAGAGCAGGCGCCGGCGCAGGTCGCCGAGGCGCGCGAGGTCGCCCAGCCCGCCGGCCGCCGCCGTTGCCGCTCCCGCGCGCGCCATCCCGCCCGCCTCAGTCCTCGACGCGGCCGCCCGCGGCCTCGATGGCCGCGCGCGCGCCCTTGGTGACGGCGAGCCCCTTGACCGTCACCGGCCGCGTGAGCTCGCCGCTGGCGATGACCTTGACGCGCCTGACCACCGAGGAGATCAGCCCCGCCTTGCGCAGCGCCTCGAGATCCACCACGTCGCCCTCCACCTTGGCGAGCTCGTGCAGGCGGATCTCGTCCCACTCGCGCGCCTTGCGCGAGCGGAAGCCGACCTTGGGCAGGCGCCGCTGCAGCGGCATCTGGCCGCCCTCGAAGCCCACCTTGTGGAAGCCGCCCGAGCGCGCCTTCTGGCCCTTCTGCCCGCGGCCGCAGGTCTTGCCGAGCCCCGAGCCGGGCCCGCGGCCGACGCGCTTGCGCGCCGGCTTGCTGCCGGGGGCGGGCTTGAGCGTGTTGAGCCTCATCTCAGGCCTCCTCCACCTTCAGAAGGTACTGCACCTTGCGGATCATCCCGCGGTTCTCGGGCGTGTCGTCCACGGTCACGGTCTGGTGCATGCGCCGCAGGCCGAGGCCGCGCACGCAGGCCTTGTGGCTGGCGAGGCGCCCGTGGAAGCTGCGCACCAGCGTCACCCTGAGCTTTTTCGCCGCGGCCATGGCGCTCCCCCTCAGCCCGTGATCTCTTCGACCTTCTTGCCGCGCTTGGCGGCGATCTCCTCCGGCGAGCGCATGGAGGCCAGCCCCTTCATCGTGGCACGGACCACGTTGATGGGATTGCGCGAGCCGATCGACTTGGCCAGCACGTCGCGCACGCCCAGCACCTCGAAGACGGCGCGCATGGCGCCGCCGGCGATGATGCCCGTACCCTCGGAAGCCGGCTGCATGTAGACCTTGGAGGCGCCGTGCTCGGCGGTGATGGCGTAGTGCAGCGTGCGCCCCTCGCGCAGCGGGATCTCGCGCATGCTCTTGCGCGCCTTCTCCATCGCCTTCTGGATCGCCAGCGGCACCTCGCGCGCCTTGCCGTAGCCGAAGCCCACGCGCCCCTGGCCGTCGCCGACCACCGTCAGCGCCGTGAAGCCGAAGCGCCGCCCGCCCTTGACCACCTTGGCCACGCGGTTGACGGCGATGAGCTTCTCCTGCAGGCCGTCGTTGCCGGTCTCGCCGTTCGCCATCGCTTGCTACCTCTCAGGAAACCCTGGTCGATCCGCTACGCGGATCGACCGGCGCCAAAGCGCTTCGCGACCATTCCGACTTTCGCTGAAAACCGCCATGCACTTCCGTGTGCATGCACCGTCCCGCGGCCATTCCCGGCCGCGGGGAAGCCCCGAAGAAAGCGGACTTTTTCAGGGCTTCCCTCAAAACTCCAGGCCGGCCTCGCGCGCCGCCTCGGCCAGGGCCTTCACGCGGCCGTGATACTTGAAGCCGGAGCGGTCGAAGGCGACGCGCGTGATGCCCTTCTCCTTCGCCCGCTCGGCGATGAGGCGGCCCACCACGGCCGCCGCCTCGCGGTTGCCCGTGCTGCGCAGCCCCTCGCGCACCGCCTTCTCGAGCGTCGAGGCCGCGGCGAGCGTGCGCCCCCCGTCGGGGGCGATGATCTGGGCATAGATGTGCCGCGGCGTGCGGTGCACGCACAGCCGGTAGGCCTTCAGCTCGCGGATCTTCATCCGCGTGCGGCGCGCCCGGCGCAGTCTTGCGGCCTTCTTGTCGCGCATCTGCCTCTACCCTCGTCGCACGGGGGCCTGCGCCCCTCCGCGGTCACTTCTTCTTGGCTTCCTTCCGGATGATCTGCTCGTCGGCGTAGCGCACGCCCTTGCCCTTGTAGGGCTCCGGCGGGCGCAGGGCGCGGATCTGCGCCGCGACCTGGCCGACCCGCTGCTTGTCGATACCCTTGACCACGATCTCGGTCTGGCTGGGCGTCTCGATGGTGATCCCCTCCGGGACCTCGAACTCCACCGGGTGAGAGAAGCCCAGCGAGAGGTTTAGCTTGCGCCCCTGGGCCTGGGCGCGGTAGCCCACGCCCACCAGCTCGAGCTTCTTCTCGAAGCCCTGGCTGACGCCGAGGACCATGTTGTTGATGAGCGAGCGCATGGTGCCCGCCAGCGCCCAGGCGCCGTTGCGCGGCGCCACGCGCACGGCACCCTCCTCGAGCCGAACCTCCACGCTCTCGTGCACGTCGAGCTCGAGCGCGCCCTTCGGCCCCTTGACCGCCACGCGCTGGCCCTCGACGCGCACCTCCACGCCCTTGGGCACCACCACCGGCTGCTTGGCGATTCTGGACATGATCCCCTTCCCGTCCGTCAGGCGACGATGCAGAGCACCTCGCCCCCGTGCCCGGCCTTGCGCGCGGCGCGGTCGCTCATGACGCCCTTCGAGGTCGAGACCACGGCGATGCCGTAGCCGCCCAGCACCTTCGGCAGCTCGTCGCGCCCGCGGTAGACGCGCAGCCCCGGCCGGCTCACACGCTCGATGCGCTCGATCACGGGCTCGCCCCGGTAGTACTTGAGGCGGATGGTGAGCGTGGCCTTGCCGCCCTCCTCGCTCACCTCGTAGCCCTCGATGTAGCCTTCCTCCTCGAGCACCCGCGCGATGCCGACCTTGAGCTTGGACGAGGGCATGCGCACCTCCACCTTGCGCGCGGCCTGGCCGTTGCGGATGCGCGTGAGCATGTCTGCGATGGGGTCGGTCATCATGGCGCCCGCACCCTCACCAGCTCGCCTTCACGAGACCCGGGATGTCGCCGCGCATCGCCGCCTCGCGCAGCTTGTTGCGTCCCAGACCGAACTTGCGGTAATAGCCGTGCGGCCGCCCCGTCAGCCGGCAGCGGTTGCGCAGCCGCACGGGGCTCGCGTTGCGCGGGATCTTCTGCAGGCGCCGCAGCGCCTCGGCCCGCGCCTCGGGCGTCGAGTTCGGGTTGCGGATGATGGCCTTGAGCTCCGCGCGCTTGCGCGCGTAGCGCGCCACCAGCCGCTGCCGCTTGCGCTCTCTCTCGATGACCGAAAGCTTCGCCATGTCCTCACCTCGTCCGCTCAGCCGCGGAACGGAAAGTCGAACGCCTCGAGCAGGGCGCGCGCCTCCTCGTCGGTGCGCGCCGTGGTCGTGATCGTGATGTCCAGCCCCCGGATGGCGTCGATCTTGTCGTAGTCGATCTCGGGGAAGATGATCTGCTCGCGCACGCCGAGGCTGTAGTTGCCGCGCCCGTCGAAGGCGCGCGCGCTGAAGCCGCGGAAGTCGCGGATGCGCGGGATCGCCACGTTGATGAGGCGGTCCAGGAACTCGTACATGCGCTCGCGCCGCAGCGTCACCTTGCAGCCGATGGGCCAGCCCTGGCGGATCTTGAAGCCGGCCACCGACTTGCGCGCGCGCGTCACCACCGGCCGCTGGCCCGAGATGAGCGCGAGGTCGTTCATGGCGTGCTCGATGACCTTGCGGTCGCTCACGGCCTCCCCCACGCCCATGTTGAGCGTGATCTTCTCGATCCGCGGCACCTGCATCACGTTCTCGTAGCCGAAGCGCTCCATGAGCTGCCCGACCACGTTCTTGCGGTAGTGCTCCAGCAGTCTCGCCATCGCCCGCGCCCCCGCGCTCACGCGTCCACGACCTCGCCCGTGGACTTGAAGTAGCGCACCTTGCGCCCGTCCTCGAGCACCTTGAACCCGACCCGGTCGCCCTTCTTGGTCTGGGGGTTGTAGAGCATCACGTTCGAGATGTGCAGCGGCGCCTCCTTCTCGATGATGCCGCCGGGAATGCCGCGCGCCGGATCGGGCTTCTGGTGCTTCTTCACCATGTTCACGCCTTCGACGATGACGCGATCGTCCGGCAGCACGCGCAGCACCGTGCCCCGCCGCCCCTTGTTCTTGCCGGCGATCACCACCACCTCGTCGCCCTTCCTGATCCTGCGCATGGCCATGGCCTAGAGCACCTCCGGCGCGAGCGAGATGATCTTCATGAAGCGCTCGCTGCGCAGCTCGCGCGTCACGGGACCGAAGATGCGGGTGCCGATCGGCTCGAGCCGGTTGTTGAGCAGCACTGCCGCGTTGCTGTCGAAGCGGATCACCGAGCCGTCCGGGCGCCGCACCCCCTTGCGCGTGCGCACCACCACGGCGTTGTAGACCTCGCCCTTCTTGACCTTGCCGCGCGGGATGGCGTCCTTGACGCTCACCTTGATCACGTCGCCGATGTTGGCGTAGCGGCGCTTGGAGCCGCCCAGCACCTTGATGCACATCAGCTTGCGCGCGCCGCTGTTGTCCGCGGCATCGAGCATGGTCTGCATCTGGATCATGGCCCTGCCCCCGCAGTCCTCGCCGCCCCGCTCACTGGGAACGCTCGACGATGCGCACCAGGCGCCAGCTCTTGGTCTTGGAGATCGGCCGGCACTCCTGGATGACGACGACGTCGCCCTCGCGGCACTCGTTGTTCTCGTCGTGCGCGTGCAGCTTCGTCGAGCGGCGGATGTACTTTCCGTACAGCGGATGCTTGACCAGCCGCTCCACCACCACGGTGATGGTCTTGTCCATCTTGTCGCTGACCACGCGGCCGGTCAGGGTCCGCCCCTTGGCGCTCGCCTCGCTCATGCCTGCTCACCCGCTCGCCGCTTCTCGTTCATGATGGTCTTCACGCGCGCGATGTCGCGCCGCACCTTGCGGAACTGGTCGGGGCGCGGCATCTGCCCGGAACCCTTCTGCATGCGCAGGTTGAACTGCTCGCGCAGCAGCTCGTGGAGCGTCTGCTCGAGCTCCTTGAGGCTCTTCTCGCGCAGCTCGCTCGCCTTCATCTCAGGCCACCGTCCGGGTCACGAAGGTCGCCTTCACCGGGAGCTTGGCCGCCGCCAGGCGGAAGGCCTCGCGCGCGACGTCCTCCGGAACGCCCTCGATCTCGTAGAGCACGCGGCCGGGCTGGACCTTGGCCACCCAGTACTCGACGTTGCCCTTGCCGTTGCCCATGCGCACCTCGAGCGGCTTCTTGGTCACGGGCACGTCGGGGAAGATGCGGATCCACAGCTTGCCGCCGCGCTTGACGTGGCGCGTGATGGCCCGGCGCGCGGCCTCGATCTGGCGGGCGGTGATGCGCCCGCGGGTGGTCGCCTTGAGGCCGTACTCGCCGAAGCTCACGCGGTTGCCGCGCGTGGCGATGCCCCGGTTGCGGCCCTTGCGCTGCTTGCGGAACTTGGTCCTCTTGGGCTGGAGCATGGCGCTGTCTCCCCGTCAGCCTGCGGCCGCCGCCTTCTTCTCGGGCGCGGCCTCCTCCGTCTCGCGCTCGCCGCCGAGCACCTCGCCCTTGAAGATCCACACCTTGACGCCGATGACGCCGTAGGTGGTGCGCGCCTCGGCGAAGCCGTAGTCGATGTCGGCGCGCAACGTGTGCAGCGGCACGCGCCCCTCGCGGTACCACTCGGTGCGCGCGATCTCCGCGCCGCCCAGGCGCCCCGCGACCTGGACCTTGATGCCCTGCGCGCCGAGAAACATGGCGTTGGTCACGGCCCGCTTCATGGCACGGCGGAACATGATGCGCCGCTCGAGCTGCTGCGCCACGTTTTCGGCCACGAGCTGGGCGTCGAGCTCCGGCTTGCGGATCTCCTCGATCTTGACGCGCACCTCCTCGGCGTCCGGCATCAGCGCCTCGAGCTCGCGGCGCAGGCGCTCGATGTCCTCGCCCTTGCGGCCGATGACGATGCCGGGACGGGCGGTGTGGATCGTGATATAGGCCTGGCGCGCGGGGCGCGCGATGTCTATGCGGCTCACCGCCGCGTGCGCCAGGCGCTTCTTGATGTGCTCGCGCACCTTCAGGTCGGCATGGAGCTGGTCCGGGAAGCGGCGCGAGTCCGCGTACCACTTCGAGGACCACTCCTTCGAGATCCCGAGCCTGAAGCCCGTGGGATGCACCTTCTGGCCCATGGTCCTGCCCCTGCCCTCAGGCCGCCCGCCGCCGGCGCGACGGCTTCTCGTCCGAGACCTTGATGGTGATATGGCTGGTGCGCTTGAGGATGCGCGTGGCCCGGCCCTTGGCGCGCGGCTTCCAGCGCTTCAGGGTCGGCCCCTGGTCGACGCACACCATGGAGACGTACAGCTCGTCGACGTCGGCGCCCTCGTTGTGCTCGGCGTTGGCGATGGCCGACTCGAGCACCTTGCGCACCAGGTGCGCCCCCTTCTTGGGCGTGAAGCGCAGCACGTTGAGGGCCTCGCCCACGGGCAGGCCGCGGATCATGTCCGCGACCAGCCGGCACTTCTGCGGCGAGATCCTCGCGTAGCGGAGCCTGGCGGCGACCTCCATCGTTCCCACCTCAGCGCTTGGCCTTCTTGTCCGCCGCGTGCCCGCGGAAGGTGCGGGTGGCGGCGAACTCGCCGAGCTTGTGCCCGACCATGTTCTCCGTGATGAGGATAGGCACGTGCTGGCGGCCGTTGTGCACGGCGATGGTCAGCCCGACCATCTCGGGGATGATCATCGAGCGCCGCGACCAGGTCTTGATCGGGCGCTTGCTGTTGGTCGCGCGCGCCTCCTCCACCTTCTTCAGCAGGTGGAGGTCGACGAACGGTCCCTTGCGTACGGAGCGTGGCACGGTTGCAACCCCTGCTTACTTCTGGCCGCGCCGGCGCACGATCCACTTGTCCGTGCGCTTGTTGCGGCGCGTCTTGTAGCCCTTGGTCGGCACGCCCCAGGGCGTGACCGGATGGCGCCCGCCCGAGGTGCGGCCTTCGCCGCCGCCGTGCGGGTGGTCGACCGGGTTCATGGCGACCCCGCGCACGGTGGGGCGGATGCCGCGCCAGCGCTTGGCGCCGGCCTTGCCCAGCGAGCGCAGGTTGTGCTCGTCGTTGCCCACCTCGCCGATGGTGGCGCGGCAGTCGACGTGGATCTTGCGCATCTCGCCCGAGCGCAGGCGCAGGGTCGCATAGCTGCCCTCGCGCGCAAGGAGCTGGGCCGAGGTGCCCGCCGCGCGCGCGATCTGCGCGCCCTTGCCGGGGCGCATCTCGATGCAGTGCACCTGCGTGCCCACCGGGATGTTGCGCAGCGGCAGCGCGTTGCCGGGGCGGATGGGCGCGTCGGGCCCCGACATCAGCTCGTCGCCCGGCTGCACGCCCTTGGGGGCGATGATGTAGCGGCGCTCGCCGTCGGCGTAGAGCAGGAGCGCGATGTGGGCGCTGCGGTTGGGATCGTACTCGATGCGCTCGACCCGCGCCGGCACCCCGTCCTTGTCGCGCCGGAAGTCGATGATGCGGTAGCGCTGCTTGTGGCCGCCGCCGCGGTGGCGCACGGTGATGCGGCCCTGGTTGTTGCGGCCGCCCGTCTTGGTCTTCTTCTCGACCAGGGGCTCGTAGGGGCCGCCCTTCCAGAGGCCGGGCGTGACCACCTTGACGACGAAGCGTCGTCCCGGCGAGGTCGGCTTGCACTTGACCAGCGGCATCGCCCGTCTCCCGTCTCCGTCAGCCCTGCTCGGCGCCGCCGAACAGATCGATCGTCTGCCCCGGCTTGAGGCGCACGTAGGCCTTCTTCCACGAGGGGCGCCGCCCCTCGATGTAGCCGAAGCGCTTGCGCTTGCCCTTGACGTTCAGCACCGTCACCGACTCGACCTCGACCTCGAACAGGGTCTCGACCGCCTTGCGGATCTCGGGCTTGGTGGCGTCGCGCGCCACCTTGAACACGTACTGGTTGGCCTGCTCCATCGCCCGCGTGCTCTTCTCCGAGACGTGCGGGGCGAGGATGATCTTGTAGAGCCGCTCGCGGTTCATCCCAGCCACTCCTCGACACGCCGCACGGCGCCGACCGTCATCAGCACCTTCTCGAAGCGCACCAGGCTCACCGGATCGAGGTCGGAGACGCCGAGCGCAAGCACGCGCGGCAGGTTGCGCGTGGCAAGGTGCAGGTTCTCGCTCAGCTCCTCGGTCACGATCAGGACCTCGTCGAGGCCCATCTCCTTCAGGCGCGCGGCCATGTCCTTCGTCTTCGGCGTCTCGGCCTCGAAGGACTCGACCACGACCAGGCGCCCCTGGCGCGCGAGCTCCGAGAGGATCGAGCGCAGGGCGCCGCGGTACATCTTGCGGTTGACCTTCTGGCTGTGGTCCTGCGGCTTGGCCGCGAAGGTCACGCCTCCGCCGCGCCAGAGGGGGCTGCGGATGCTGCCGTGGCGGGCGCGGCCCGTGCCCTTCTGCCGCCAGGGCTTGGCGCCGCCGCCGCGCACCTCGGCGCGCGTCTTCTGCGCGCGCGTGCCCGCGCGCCCCCCGGCCAGGTAGGCCACCACCACCTGGTGGACGAGCGGCTCGTTGAAGCGCTGGCCGAAGGTGCGGTCCGAGACCTGCAGCTTCGCGCCCGTGTCCTGCACCGCGAGCTCCATCGCCGCCTCCCTCACGCCTTCTTCCCGCGCCGGACCTTGACGGCCGGCCGCACGATGACGTCGCCTCCCGGCGCCCCGGGCACCTCCCCCTTGACGAGCAGCAGGTTGCGCTCGGGGTCCACCTTGACGACCTCGAGGTTGAGCACGCAGCGGCGCACGTTGCCCATGTGGCCCGCCATGCGCTTGCCCTTGAAGACGCGTCCGGGCGTCTGGTTCTGGCCGATGGACCCCGGCACGCGATGCGAGAGCGAGTTGCCATGCGTGGCGTCCTGCGAGCGGAAATTGTGCCGCTTGATGGTTCCGGCGAAGCCCTTGCCCTTGGTGACGCCGATCACGTCCACCTTCTGGCCGGCCTCGAAGAGGTCGACCTTGAGCTCGGCGCCCACCTCGAGGCCCTCGCCCTCGCCCTCCGCGAGCCGGAACTCCCACAGCCCGCGCCCGGGCTCGACGCCGGCCTTGGCGAAGTGGCCGGCCTCGGGCTTCGTCAGGCGCGAGGGCTTGCGCCGGCCCGTGGTGAGCTGCACGGCGCGGTAGCCGTCGCGCTCGGGCGTGCGCAGCTGCGTCACGCGGTTGGGCTCGACATGGATCACCGTCACGGGCACCGAGCGCCCGTCCTCGGTGAAGACCCGCGTCATGCCCTCCTTCCTTCCAATCAGACCGATCGGCATCGCTCTCGCCTCTCGCCCGCGCCCCCGCTCAGTTGAGCTTGATCTGCACGTCCACGCCGGGCGCCAGATCGAGCTTCATCAGGGCGTCCACGGTCTTGTCCGTGGGGTCGATGATGTCCATCAGGCGCTTGTGGGTGCGCAGCTCGTACTGGTCGCGCGCGTCCTTGTTGACGTGCGGCGAGATCAGCACGGTGAAGCGCTCCTTCTTCGTCGGGAGCGGGATGGGACCGCGCACCTGCGCGCCCGTCCGCTTCGCCGTCTCGACGATCTCGCGCGCGGACTGGTCGATCAGCCTGTGGTCGAAGGCCTTCAGGCGGATCCGGATTCTCTGGCTCGCTGGCATGGGCCCCTCGCTGTACCGCTCTCTACGACCGCACTCGCGCCGTCAGGCGCCCTCACTCGATGATCTTGGAGACGACGCCCGCGCCGACCGTCCGGCCACCCTCGCGAATCGCAAAGCGCAGCCCCTCCTCCATCGCAATCGGCGCAATCAGCGACACCGTCAGCTTCACGTTGTCGCCAGGCATCACCATCTCCACCCCCTCGGGCAAATCCACCGCACCCGTCACATCCGTCGTCCGAAAATAAAACTGCGGACGATACCCAGCAAAAAACGGCGTGTGCCGACCACCCTCCTCCTTCGTCAGCACATACACCTCCGCCTCAAACTTCGTGTGCGGCGTGATCGTCCCAGGCTGACACAGCACCTGACCACGCTCCACCTCGTCACGCTTCGTCCCGCGCAACAGCACTCCCACATTGTCCCCCGCAACCCCCTCGTCCAGGAGCTTGCGGAACATCTCCACACCAGTCACCGTCGTCTTCTGCGTGGGACGAAGCCCCACAATCTCCACCTCGTCACCAACCTTCACCTTCCCGCGCTCGATCCGGCCCGTCACCACCGTCCCACGGCCCGAAATCGAAAACACATCCTCGATCGGCATCAGGAAAGGCTGGTCGATCGGACGCTCCGGCACCGGAATGTACTCGTCCATCGCCTCCATCAGCTTCAAAATGGACGGCACACCAATCTCCGACTCGTCCCCCTCCAGCGCCTTCAGCGCCGACCCCACCACAATCGGCACATCATCACCCGGAAACTCATACTGGTTCAGAAGATCCCGAACCTCCATCTCCACCAGCTCCAACAGCTCGGGATCGTCCACCATGTCCGCCTTGTTCATGTACACCACGATGTACGGCACACCCACCTGACGCGCCAGCAAAATGTGCTCGCGCGTCTGCGGCATCGGACCATCCGCCGCCGACACCACCAAAATCGCCCCATCCATCTGCGCCGCACCCGTAATCATGTTCTTCACATAGTCCGCATGACCCGGACAGTCCACGTGCGCATAGTGACGCTTCGGCGTCTCATACTCCACGTGCGCCGTCGCAATCGTGATCCCGCGCGCACGCTCCTCCGGCGCATTGTCAATCTGATCGTACGCCTTGAACTCCGCCCCCTGAAA
>WFOW01000362.1 GCA_015487895.1 Gammaproteobacteria bacterium
CAGCAGGTTGAGCGCGTCGGCGTCGAGCACCTTGGGCTGCGGCGCCTCCAGCACCCGCGCGAGCAGCGCCCGCGCCCAGGCGTCCTGGCCGAGGCCCGGCCCGGCGGCGACCACCGTCGCGCGCGCGAGCGGCGCGGCGATGGCCTCCGCCCCCTCCACGTCGCGCGCCATGAGCTCCGGGCGCCCGGCAGCGATCGCGGCGGCGTGGCCGGGGCGCACGGCCACGCTCACGAGCCCCGCCCCCGCGCGCAGGGCGCCCTCGCCGGCGAGCCGGGCCGCTCCCGCCATGCCGGTGTTGCCGCCCACGACCAGCACGTGGCCGAAGCGGCCCTTGTGCGCGGTGCGGGGCCGCGGCGGCAGCGCCTCGCGCACGTCCGCCGCCGTGACGCGCAGGGCCGCGGGCGGCACGCGCGCGAGCACCGCCTCCGGCACGTCGAGGTCGTCGTAGAGGAGCCGCCCGACGTGCTCCGGCGCCTCGCCCGTGAGGAGCCCCTGCTTGGCGCCGACGAAGGTGACGGTGAGGTCGGCCCGCACGGCGGCGCCGAGGACGGCGCCGGTGTCGGCGTGCAGGCCCGAGGGGAGGTCGAGCGCGAGCACCGGCGCGCCGGCCGCGCGGAGCGCCTCGACGGCGGCGGCCCAGGCGCCCTCCAGCGGGCGGTCGAGCCCCGTGCCGAGCAGGGCGTCGACGAGGACGTCGGCCCCCGCCAGCGCCCCGGCGTCGAAGGGGCGGCTGCGGCCGCCCGCCGCGTGCCAGTCGCGCGCGGCCGTGGCCGCCTCGCCCGTAAGCTCCGCGGGGTCCTTGAGCCACAGCGCCTCGGCCTCGAGGCCGTGCTCGCGCGCGAGCCGGGCGACCACGTAGCCGTCGCCCGCGTTGTTCCCCGCGCCGCACAGCACGACGATGCGCCGCGCCTCCGGCCAGGCCTCGCGCAGCGCCTCGAAGGCGGCGCGCCCGGCCCGGCACATGAGCTCGTAGCCCGCAATCCCCGCCTCGGCGACGGCCAGGCGGTCGAGCTCGCGCACCTGCGCGGCGGTGTGAAGTGCCCGGATCTCGCGGCGCATGGGGCGATTGTACGCGAACGCCCCGTCGGGCCGCCCACGGCCGCGCCCTATACTGGAGGCCATGGGCAGCGATGCGGCCGCGAAGGACCTCCGGCGCGATCCCGCCGCGCTCGCGCGGCTCGCCTCCGACATCCGGCGCTGGGCGCGCGAGCTCGGCTTCGCGCGCGTCGGCATCGCCGGCGTGGACCTCGCCGAGGACGAGCGCCGGCTGCTGGAATGGCTCGCGGAAGGCCGCCACGGCGAGATGGAGTGGATGGCGCGCCACGGCACGCGGCGCAGCCGCCCGGCCGAGCTCGTGCCGGGCACGGTGCGCGTGATCTCGGCGGCGATGGACTACTGGCCGGGCCCGCACGCCGCCGACGCCCGGCACGTGCTCGCCGACCCGCGCCTCGGCTACGTCTCGCGCTACGCCCTCGGCCGCGACTACCACAAGCTGGTGCGCCGCAGGCTGCAGCGCCTCGCCGAGCGCATCGCCGCCGCGGTCGGCCCCTTCGGCCACCGGGTCTTCTCCGACAGCGCGCCGGTGCTCGAGAAGCCGCTCGCCCGCGACGCCGGCCTCGGCTGGATCGGGCGCCACACCAACCTCGTCCACCCGCGCGCGGGCTCGTGGTTCTTCCTGGGCGAGCTCTACGTGGACCTCCCCCTGCCCGTGGACGCGCCCGGCCGCGACCACTGCGGCACCTGCAGCGCCTGCATGGACGCCTGCCCCACCGGCGCCATCGTCGCGCCCTACCGCCTCGACGCGCGCCGGTGCATCTCCTATCTCACGATCGAGCACCCGGGACCC
This sequence comes from Gammaproteobacteria bacterium, assembly GCA_015487895.1. Lineage (GTDB taxonomy): Bacteria > Pseudomonadota > Gammaproteobacteria > S144-34 > S144-34 > S144-34. Next base: position 1,847 of record WFOW01000362.1, read on the forward strand.
ATCCCGGAGCCGCTGCGCCCGCTGCTCGGCAACCGGATCTACGGCTGCGACGACTGCCAGCTCGCCTGCCCCTGGAACCGCTTCGCGCCGGTCACGTCCGAGCCGGGCTTCCTGCCGCGCCACGGGCTCGACGCCCCGCGGCTGGTGGAGCTCTTCGCCTGGGACGAGGCGACCTTCCTCGAGCGCACCGCGGGCAGCCCCATCCGCCGCATCGGCCACGAGCGCTGGCTGCGCAACCTCGCCGTGGCGCTGGGCAACGCCCCGACGACGCCCGAGGTCGTGGGCGCGCTCCGCGCCCGCGCCGGCCACCCCTCGGCGCTGGTGCGCGAGCACGTCGCCTGGGCGCTCGCCCGCCACGGGGCCGCCCCCTGAGCGCGCGGGCCCCGCGGGCGGGGCGCGCCTCAGCCGCGCCCCGCGAGCCGCAGGCAGTGCCCGATGAGCGCGCGCGTGGCCGGGTCGTGCCCCTCGCCCGGGGCGCCGGCCTCGAGCTCGGCGAGCACCGTCCCGGCGAGGCGCTTGCCCAGCTCCACCCCCCACTGGTCGAAGGCATTGATGCGCCAGATCACGCTCTGGACGAAGACCTTGTGCTCGTAGAGGGCGACGATCATGCCGAGCGCCCGCGGCGTGAGCTTCGGTACGACGATCAGGCTCGAGGGGCGGTTGCCCGGGAAGACGCGGTGCGGCAGCAGGCGCTCGAGCGCCTCGCCCGCGAGCCCCTCGGCCTCGAGCTCGCGCCGCGCCTCGTCCTCGGTGCGCCCGCGCATGAGAGCCTCGGCCTGGGCGATGCAGTTCGCGACCAGCATGCGCTGGTGGTGGGCCAGCTCGGGCTCGTGGCCCTCGACCGCGAGGATGAAGTCGCAGGGCACGAGCTCGGTGCCCTGGTGCAGGAGCTGGAAGAAGGCGTGCTGGCCGTTGGTGCCGGGCTCGCCCCACACCACCGGCGCCGTGCGCCAGCCGACCGCGCGCCCTTCGCGGTCGATGCGCTTGCCGTTGCTCTCCATCTCGAGCTGCTGGAGGTAGGCCGGCAGGCGCCGCAGGCGCTCGGCATAGGGCAGCACCGCGTGCGTGGCGGCGCCGAACAGGTTGACGTACCACACGCCGAGCAGCGCCATCAGCGCCGGCACGTTGTCGGCGAGGGGCGCGGTGCGGAAGTGCTCGTCCACCTCGTGGGCGCCCTCGAGCAGCTCCTCGAAGCGCTCCCAGCCGACCTGGAGCGCGATGGGCAGGCCGATCGCCGACCACATCGAGTAGCGGCCCCCGACCCAGTCCCAGAATGCGAACATGTGCTCGGGATCGATGCCGAAGGCGGCGACGCGCTCGCGGTGCGTGGAGACGGCGACGAAGTGGCGCCCTACCGCCTCCTCGGCGCCGAGGCGCCCGACCAGCCAGGCCCGCGCCGAGCGCGCGTTGGCGAGCGTCTCGAGCGTGGAGAAGGTCTTGGAGGCGACCACGAAGAGCGTGCGCTCGGGATCGAGCCCGGCGAGGGTGTCGGCGAGGTCGGCGCCGTCGACGTTGGCGACGAAGTGCACCCGCGGCCCCCCGCCGCCGTAGGGGCGCAGGGCCTCGCAGGCCATGCGCGGGCCGAGGTCGGAGCCGCCGATGCCGATGTGGACCACGTCCGTGATGGGCCTGCCGGTGTGGCCGCGCCACGCGCCGCCGCGCACGGCCTCGACGAAGTCGCGCATGCGCGCGAGCACCGCCCGGACCTTGGGCATCACGTCCTCGCCGTCCACCGTCATCGGCCGGCCCGAGCGGTTGCGCAGCGCCATGTGGAGCGCCGCGCGCCCCTCGGTGAAGTTGACGCGCTCGCCGGCGAACAGCCGCGCGCGCCAGCCCTCCACGTCGGCCTCGCGCGCGAGGGCGAGCAGCCGCTCGAGGCTCTCCTCCGTGATGCGGTGGCGGGAGAAGTCGAACAGGAGCTCCCCCACCCGCCGGCTGAAGCGCTCGAAGCGCCGCGGGTCGCGCGCGAGGAGCTCGCGCAGATGCAGGCCGCGCACCTCGCGGTGGTGCGCGGCGAGCGCCCGCCAGGCCGGCGTGTCCGGGATGCCTGTCGTTCGGTTGTCGGTCATCGGTCTTCAGCTTCCGGTCTGCAGTCTGCAGTGTGCAGTGTGCGGACTGCGGTCTCCAGCCTTCCGTAGGCCGTCACCCGTCTCCCGTGACCCGTCTCCCGTCAACTCCCAGTGTGGGAGCGGCATCCTGCCGCGATTCATCGGCCTTCCGGATCGGGGCTGGAAGCCCCTCCCACAGGCGGTATACAGGTCACGGGTTACGGTTCACAGTGGCCCGTGCACCGTCACCCGTCACCCGTCTCACAGCGTGTTGCGCCAGTCCTGGTCGTCGCGCTCGAACAGCCGCCCCGCCTCCGGCGGCCCCCAGCTCCCCGCCGGGTAGGTGTGCACGTACTCGCGCTCCGAGGCCCACACGCGCAGCACCGGGTCCACCACACGCCACGCCCAGGCCACCTCGTCGTAGCGCAGGAACAGCGACTGGTCGCCGGCGATGACGTCGAGCAGCAGCAGCTCGTAGGCGTCGAGGTCGTACTGCCCGACGCCGCAGTAGCTCGCGTCCAGGCGCGTGGTCTCGGCGCGCAGCTCCAGGCCCGGCTCCTTGACCTGCAGCTCCATGCGCAGGCACTCCATCGGCTGCAGGTTCATGAGGATCCAGTTCGGCGGCAGGCGCTCGATGGGCGTGGCGCGGAAGAGCTGCTGCGGCACGTGCCTGAAGCGGATGGCGACGAGCGCGTTGTCGGCCGCCATGCGCTTGCCGGTGCGCAGGAAGAAAGGAACGCCGCGCCAGCGCCAGTTGTCGATGTAGAGCTTGAGCGCGGCGTAGGTCTCGGTGGCGCTGTGCGGCGGCACCCCCGGCTCCTCGAGGTAGCCCGGCACGCGCTCGCCGCCGACCTCGCCCGCGGTGTACTGGGCGCGGAAGGCGTGGGCGTGCACCGCCGCCTGGGAGATCGGGCGGATGGAGCGCAGCACCTTGACCTTCTCGTCGCGCAGCGACTCGGCCTCGAGCGAGGCCGGCGGCTCCATCGCCACCAGCGTCAGCACCTGCAGCAGGTGGCTCTGGATCATGTCGCGCAGGGCGCCGGTGCCGTCGTAGTAGCCGGCGCGCCCCTCGATCCCGCGCGTCTCGGCGTGGGTGATCTGCACGTGGTCGATGTAGTGGCGGTTCCACAGCGGCTCGAGCAGCAGGTTGGCGAAGCGGAAGACGAGGATGTTCTGTATGGTGCCCTTCCCGAGGTAATGGTCGATGCGGTAGAGCTGGTGCTCGCCGTAGTGGCGGTGCAGGCGCTCGTCGAGCGCCTCGGCGCTCTCGAGGTCGTAGCCGAAGGGCTTCTCGATCACGAGCCGCCGCCAGCCCCGGTCCTCGCGCGCCAGCCCGCAGCGGGCGATGCCGTCTGCGGCGACGCCGAACTCGCGCGGCCCGACGGCGAGATAGAGCACGAGATTGGGTGGGAAGCCGTCCTCGAGACGCGCGCGCAGGCGCTCGAAGCTCCCGGGATCGGTGAGGTCGCCGCCCACGAAGGCGAGGCGCCCGGCGAAGCGCCCCCACACCTCCTCGTCGAGGCCGCCCTGCCCCGCGTGCC
>WFOW01000363.1 GCA_015487895.1 Gammaproteobacteria bacterium
GGCGACCGCGTGAAGGTCCGGCCCGGCTACGGCCGCAACTACCTGATCCCGCAGGGAAAGGCCGTCCCGGCCACACCCGAGAACATCAAGCGCTTCGAGGAGCGCCGCGCAGAGCTCGAGCGCGCCGCCGCCGAGGCGCGCGCCGCCGCCGAGGCGCGGCGCGAGAAGCTCGATGGCCTGGAGGTGACCATCCCGGCGCGCGCCGGCCAGGAGGGCAAGCTCTTCGGCTCCGTCGGCACGCAGGACATCGCCGAGGCGGTGAGCGCCGCCGCCGGCATCGAGGTCGAGCGCCGCGAGGTGCTGATGCCCGAGGGCCCCATCCGCCAGACCGGCGAGTACGAGATCGAGCTCCAGCTCCACAGCGACGTGAGCGCCGTCGTGCGCATCGCCGTCGTGCCGGAGTCGGGCTGAGCCGCCGTCCCGCCCCGCGGCCGCCGCGGGCCGTATAATCGGCACGGGCGGCGGGGCTACCCGCCGGGCGTCCGACCACCACCGGAGGAGCCATGTCGGAGAGCGCGCAGCCGGCACCCCTGGCCGATGCCGGCGGCGAGCGCCTGCGGCTGCCTCCCCACAGCATCACCGCCGAGCAGGCCGTGCTCGGCGGCCTCATGCTCGACAACGAGGCCTGGGACCGGGTCGCCGACCGCGTCTCGGAGGAGGACTTCTACCGCCGCGACCACCGCCTGATCTTCCGCGCCATCGCGGCGCTCGCCGAGGCCGGCAGGCCCTTCGACGTGGTCACCCTCTCGGAGTGGCTCGACAGCCAGGGCCTGCTCGAGGAGGCAGGCGGCCTCGCCTACCTCGGCACGCTCGCCAAGGACACCCCCAGCGCGGCCAACATCACCCACTACGCCGACATCGTGCGCGAGCACTCGGTGCTGCGCCAGCTCGCGCGCGTGGGCACCGAGATCGCCGGGCGCGCCTACGAGCCCGAGGGGCGCAGCGTCAGCGAGCTGCTCGACGAGGCCGAGCGCGCCGTCTTCCGCATCGCCGAGCAGGGCCGGCGCGCGCGCGAGGGCTTCGTGGACATCCGCGAGCTGCTGCGCCGCACGGTCGACCGCATCGACGAGCTGCACGAGCGCGACAGCCCCATCACGGGCGTGGCCACCGGCTTCACGGACTTCGACGAGCGCACCAGCGGCCTGCAGCCCGGCGACCTCGTCATCGTCGCCGGGCGTCCGTCCATGGGCAAGTGCATCGTCGAGGGCAGCCGGGTGCTCGATCCGGAGACGGGTCGCCTGGAGCCGATCGAGGCGCGCGTGCACGGGCGCCGCGCGCCGCTGGTCAGCCTCGATGCGAAGGGCAGGCTGGTGCCGGCGCGCGCGAGCGCCTTCGTCGACGACGGGCGCAAGCCGGTCTGGCGCGTGCGCACGGCCCTCGGACGGGAGATCCTGGCCACGGCGCCGCACCCCTTTCTCACCATCGAGGGGTGGAAGCGCCTCGAGGAGCTGCGCGTGGGCGAGCACGTCGCGGTGCCCCGCCGTCTGCCCTTCTTCGGGCGGCGCCGCCTGCCGGACGCCGAGGTGCGGCTCATCGCCTATTTCCTGACGGACGGCTCGGTGGTCGGCACGAGCCCCGCGTTCACCAACGGCGATCCGCGGCTGCGCGCCGACTTCGAGCGGGCCGTGCGCGCGCGCTTCCCGGGCGTGCGCTGCGTGTGCGGCGATCACGGCGGAAGGCGCACGCCGACCTTGCGTGTCGTGCGCGAGCGCGCGGCCCTGCGCGAGGCGCGCGCCTGGCTCGCACGCCGCCTGCGACGCGCGATGGCGGCGCGTGATCTCTCCATGCACGCGCTGGCCGCACGGGCGGGCGTGACGGCGGGCGCGGTGCATGGCTGGTGCCACGGGCGGGCGACGCCTGCGGCCGCGCACCTGGCGCGGGTGCTGCCGCTGCTCGGGTGGGGCGCCGAGGCGGAGAGCGAGGCGGCACGCGCGCGCTGGAACGGGGACAACCCCGTGACGCTGTGGCTGCGCGAGATCGGCCTGTGGGGCAGGACGGCGCGCGAGAAGGCCGTGCCCGAGGTGGTCTTCGAGCTCGGGCGCGACCAGCTCGCGCTTTTCCTGAATCGCGCCTTCGCCTGCGACGGCAGCGCCTACGTGCAGAACGGCGACCAGGCGGGCATCTCCTACGCCACCAGCAGCGAGCGGCTGGCGCGCGACATGCAGCACCTGCTCCTGCGCTTCGGCGTGATCGCAAAGCTGCGCGAGCGGCGGATGCGCTACGGGGACGGACACCGCAGGGCGTGGGAGCTGCGCATCACCCGCCAGGAGGACATCGCCACCTTCGCCCGCGAGATCGGGATCTTCGGCAAGGAGGAGGCGCTGGCGCGCGCGCTCGCGGCGAGCCGGGGCAAGCGCTGCAAGGCGAACCTCGACACCGTGCCGCCGGGGGTCTGGCGCCTGATCGAGCGGGCCAAGGGGGAGCGGAGCTGGGCGGATCTCTCGCGCGCGCTAGGCCATGGGCGCGGGCACAACCTGCACGTGGGCAGGCGCGGCATCAGCCGCCGCCGCCTGGCACGCATCGCCGAGGCGCTGGGCGACGAGGCGCTCGCCAACCTCGCGCGCTCGGACGTCTACTGGGACCGGATCGAGGCCATCGAGTACGCCGGCCTCCGCCAGGTCTACGACCTGACGGTCCCCGGCCACCACAACTTCGTCGCCGACGACCTCATCGTCCACAACACCTCGTGGGCGCTCAACGTGGCCGAGCACGCGGCGATCAAGGACAAGGTGCCGGTGGCGATCTTCAGCATGGAGATGCCGGGCGAGCAGCTCGCCATGCGCCTGCTGTCCTCGCTGGGGCGCATCGACCAGCACAAGATCCGCAGCGGCCGCCTCGACGAGGAGGACTGGCCGCGCCTGAGCTCGGCCGTGCAGATCCTCTCGGAGGCGCCGCTGTTCATCGACGATACGGCGGCGCTGACGCCGGCCGAGCTGCGCGCGCGCGCGCGGCGCCTGAAGCGCGAGCACGGCCTGGGGCTGGTCGTCGTCGACTACCTGCAGCTCATGCAGGTGCCGGGCACGCGCGAGAACCGCGCCACCGAGATCTCGGAGATCTCGCGCTCGCTGAAGGCGCTCGCCAAGGAGCTGCACGTGCCCGTGGTGGCGCTGTCGCAGCTCAACCGCGGCGTCGAGCAGCGCCCCAACAAGCGCCCCATGATGTCCGACCTTCGCGAGTGCGTGACGGGCGACACCTTGGTGGTGCTGGCGGACGGCCGGCGGCTGCCGATACGCGATCTGGTGGGCCGCAGCCCGGAGGTGGTCGCAGTCGACGGGGACGGGAGGCTGGTGGCGGCACGAGCCGGTCCCGTCTGGGAGGTCGGGCGCAAGCGCGTCACGCAAGTCCGTCTCGCCGACGGGCGCTGCATTCGAGCAACGGCAGACCATAGGCTGCTCACCGACGCGGGTTGGCGGGCCGTAGGAGACGTCGTCGCGGGTATGCATTTGGTAGCGGCGCGTTCCGCGGCGCTCGCAGCGTTCGTTCGGGAGACGCACCGGTGGGGATGGTGCCTTGCACGGGCTGCAGGTGACGGCTGCTCCGGCAGCCCGGGAGGCGGGGTGGCGCAGGCGATGGTCGGGACGCCCCGGTCATCCAGGGAGAAGATACCCGCCGGCGCCAGGGCGGTACGGGGCCCCTATCGTTTGCCCGAAGCGCTGGAGCTCGTGGAGATCGTCGAGGTGGTGCCTGCTGGCGAGGAGCCGGTCTACGACCTCACGGTCCCGGAGACGGCGTGCTGGCTCGCCGACGGCATCGTCAGCCATAACTCGGGTGCGATCGAGCAGGATGCGGACCTGATCGTGTTCCTGTACCGCGACGAGG
>WFOW01000364.1 GCA_015487895.1 Gammaproteobacteria bacterium
TCCCCGGCCCACGCTCCGGATCCCCGCCCGAGGGGTCCGAAGCGTCGCGGTCCGGCAGGAGATCGCGCTCGCCCTCCGAGCGGGCGATCACCACCGCACCGCACGAGTCGCTGAAGACGTTGACCGCGGTGCGGCACATGTCGAGCACGCGGTCGACCGCCAGGATCAGCCCGATGCCCTCCGCGGGCAGCCCCACCGCCGCGAGAATCACCGTGATCGCGACCAGGCTCGCGGCCGGGATGCCGGCGACGCCGATCGAGGTGAGCAGCGCGATCAGGACGATGGCGAACTGCTCGGCGAAGCCGAGCTGGATGCCGTAGGCCTGGGCGATGAACATGGCGGCGACGCACTCGTAGAGGGCGGTGCCGTCCATGTTGACCGTGGCGCCGAGCGGGAGCACGAAGCTCGAGACGCGGTTGGAGACCCGCGCGTTGCGCTCCACGCACTCGAGCGTGAGCGGCAGGGTGGCCGAGGAGGAGGCGGTGGAGAAGGCCGTGAGCAGCGCCGGGGCCATGGCGCGGTAGTGGCGCAGCGGGTGGACGCGCGCGAGCAGCCGCAGCAGCAGCGGCAGCACCCCGAGGAAGTGCAGGCCGAGGGCGAGCAGCACGGTGAGCACGAACCAGGCGAGCGGCCGGAAGGCGTCGAGCCCCGAGGTGGCCACCACCTTGGCCACGAGCCCGAAGACCCCGATGGGGGCGAGCCGCATCACCAGCTCGGTGATGCGCATCATGATCTCGAACACGCCCTGGAAGAAGGCGAGCACGGCCTCGCCCGCGCGCCCGCCGATGCGCGCGCCGAAGAAGCCGAACAGCAGCGCGAAGGTGATGAGGCCGAGCATCTGCCCCTCGGCCGCCGCGGCGACGATGTTCACCGGCACCATGCGCAGGAAGACCTCGACCACGTCCGCGGCGCCGCGGCCCTCGACCTTCTCCGCCACCGCGGCGGCGTCCGCCTGGAGACCCATGGCCTCGCGCGCGGGGCGGCCGTCCACGACGCCGGGCTCGATCAGGTTGACGGCGGCGAGGCCGATGAGGATGGCGACCAGGCTGGTCGTGAGGTAGTAGGCAAGCGTCTTGGCGCCGAGCCGTCCGAGGCCCCTGCCGTCGCCGAGCCCCGCCACGCCGCTCACGAGCGAGGCGAAGACCAGCGGCACGACGATCATCTTGAGGGCGTTGAGGAAGAGCGTGCCGACGAACTCGTAGACGGCGAGCAGCGGCACGCCGAGCACGGCACCGTCGGGGCCGGTGGCGAGGCCGGCGGCGACAGCCAGCCCCAGCGCGATCAGGATCTGCCAGTGCAGGCGCACGCGCCGCCTCAGCGCTCGGCCTCGGCCACGACCGACTCGAAGACCTCGACCTCGGCCCGCTCGCGCCAGGTGGCGAGCGCCGCGCGCAGCGCCGCCTCGCCGCGCGCGCGCGCGATCGCCTCGGCCACACCCCGCCGCTCGGCCTCGTCCGCCCTGGACGGGTCGCCGTCGCGCACGGCGTGCAGCACGACCACGGCCTGGCTGCCGCCCGCGAGCGGCACGCGGTCGGCCACCGCGCCCCCCTCCGACGGGCGCGGGAGCTGGAAGCCGCGCCGCACGACGGGGGGCGGCCATGCCGTATCGCCGCGGCCGACCCAGCGCGGGCCCTCGACCTTCGCGCCCTGCACGCCTGCCGCGGCGCGCGCCGGGTCCTCGCCTCCCGCGATGGCCTTCAGGAGACGCGCGGCCGCGGCCGCCGCGCGCTCGCCGGCCTTGGCGCGGCGCAGGCGCTCGCGGATGGTCTCCTCGACCTCGGCCAGCGGCCTGCGGCGCGCGGGGCGCCGCTCGAGCAGCCGCAGCACGACGACGCGGTCCGGCCCGAGCTCGATGGGGTCGGAGTTGTCGCCCTCGAGCACGGCCTCGCCGAAGGCGGCGGCGCGCACGCGCGGGTCGGCCGCGATGCCCTCGCCCGCCTCACGGCTGAACCAGCCGCTCTCGCGCACCGGCACGCCGACGGCCTTGGCGGCGGGCTCGAGGCTGTCCGGCTGCTCGTAGGCGGCGTTGGCGAGGGTGTCGGCGAGCTCGTAGAAGCGCGCCTCGGCCTGCCGGCGCCGGTGCTCGCGCGCGAGCGCCTCGCGCACGGCCTCGAAGGGCTTGGTCCTGCCGCCGCGCACGGCGAGGAGCTTGACGATGTGGTAGCCGAAGCGCGTGCGCACGGGGCCCGCGACCTCGCCCGGCTCCTTCAGGCCGAAGACCGCCTCCTCCAGCGGCTTGTCCAGCACCCCGCGCCCGACGAAGCCGAGGTCGCCGCCCTTCGCTGCCGAGCCCGGGTCGCCCGAGCGCGCCTTGGCCAGCGCCGCGAAATCCTCGCCCCGGCGGATGCGCGCCAGCAGGGCCTCGGCCTCGGCGCGCGCCTTCGCCTCGGCCTCGGGGCCGGCGTCCTTCGGAACGGGGATCAGAATGTGCGCCACACGGCGCTCCTCGGGCGTGACGAAGCGCGCCTTCTCCTCCTCGTAGAGGGCGCGCAGGGCCTCCTCGTCCACCGGGATCGCGCGCGCCACCGCATCCAGGCTGAGGTCGACGTAGGCGACGCGCACGCGCTCCGGCTCCGTGAACTCGGCGGCGCGCGACTCGTAGTAGCGCTTGACCTCCTCTTCCCCCACCTCGATGCCTTCGAGGAAGGCCGAGGCCGGGACCGTGACCAGCGTCATGCGGCGCTGCTGGCCCTGCAGGCGCAGGAAGGCGTCCACCTCGGCGGGGGTCGCCACCTCCGCCCGGCCGAAGGCGCCGCGAAGCTGCGCGGCGACGATCGCCCGCCGCATGAGGGCCTCGTAGGCCGGCACGCTCAGCCCCGCCGCGCGCAGGCGCGCCTCGTAGAGGGCCCGGTCGAAGCGTCCCTCGCGCTGGAACTCCGGACGGGCGCGGATGCGGGCGGCGAGCAGGGCGTCGCCCACGTGCAGGCCGAGGCCGCGCGCGCGGGCGGCGACCAGCTCGTCCTCGATGAGCGACTCCAGCACCCGCTTGCGCAGCATCGCCTCCTGGGCCTCGCCCAGCGCGCGGCCGCCGAGGAGCTCCCGCAGGCGGTTGCGCTCGGCGAGCAGCGCCTCGCGGTAGGCGCGGAGCGTGATCTCGGCGCCGTCGACCTCGGCCACCACCGGCTCGCCGCCGCCGCCGAAGTACTCGTGCACGCCCCAGAGGGCGAAGGGGATGCTGACGAGGATGACGATGACCCAGGCGATGATGCCCGTGGCGCGGTCGCGGATGGCCTGCAGCATCGATCTTCCTCCCGCGGCCGGGATGCCGCGCGTCGGGGCCGAATTCTGGCCGTTGCCCCCTCCGGGCACAAGGGCCAGGCACGGAGGGCAACGGGTGGGGGACGGCCGTGGCCCGCGCCCGGAAGCGCTTCAGCCCCAGGCGATGGACCGTGCCCTCAGGCGGAGGACGGCTGGCACACGGCGGCCGGCATCCGGCACAAAAAAGCCCCGGCTTCCTGCCGGGGCACCGTACTGGAGGACCACGTCCCCGAGGGCAAGACCATCCCCGCTAGAAGTCCTCCTCCTCGTCCAGGCCCATCGTCTTCCGGAACGCCCGCTCGATCGCCGCCGGGCTCGGCATCAGCGTCATGAAGCTGTACTTGCCCATCATGCGGAAGTCCGGGTGGAAGACCGCCATGCGGAAGCGCATGTGCAGCGCGATCACCCGGTCGCCCGTGACCAGGATCTCGTAGGGCAGGTAGGCCACGGTCTTCAGCTCGGGCTTGACCTCCACCGTGTCGTGCATGATGAACTTGTCGTCCATGTGCTTGTCCTTCGGCGTGGGCGCGCGGCGCGCCACCCCGAAGACGGTCTCCTGCTTGCCCGGGATGTCGATGCGGTAGACCTTGGTGACGCCCGCCTTGCCCTCGGCCAGGCCCTTCTCCACGCGCTGGATCGCGGCGCGGTAGCTCCCGTAGCGGCCGAGGTCGTAGGGGTCGTCGAAGTACTCCATGCCGAAGGTGTAGTGGTACTTGCGCAGCTTCTTCGGCGTCAGGCCGCGCGCGCCGAAGTCCTGGACCGCCCCGAGCGCCCCCTCGATCTGCTCGCGCAGCCACGAGAGGTCGTCGCCCTTGAAGCGGTAGGCGTGCGCCATGTAGACGGGGTTGACGTAATGCACCTGCACCTCGTCCCCGACCTTGACGACGCCCACGCGCTGGGGCGCGGCGAAGCCGCCCCATTTCTGCTTCGCCACCGCACGCAGCAGCCGCTCGCTCGTGAACACGACCACATGCGCGTTCTCGTAGGGCACGTAGTCGGCCACGATGCGGAAGCCCGCCTCGCGCAGCCTGGTCTTCGCCTCGTCGACCTTGGCCTCGATGGTGCCGGGCCCGCGGTAGGAGAGGACGAAGGGCTTGAGCTTCTCGGCCGCGGCCGCCTGGGCCATGGCGGCCGCCTGGGCCACGGCCAGAAGGGCAACCGCTGCCCAGGCCGCCATCCGCGCCTTCCAGCCGCGTGCGGCCTCCCCTTCCTTCTCAAGATGGTGGATGGTGCCGTCCGGAGTGCTCATGGGCTCACCTGCCTCCTCGCACAGTCGTCTCGCTCAGCGGCGCCGGCGCGCGCCGGCGCGGAAAGTAAAGAGGGGAGGCCATCGCCGGATGGCCTCCCCTCCCCGTCACGCCATGTCCGGCTTCCCCTCGCGAGGCACGCTCACTTGGTCCGCATGCCGTAGGAGATGCCGATGGCGTCCTGGTACATGGACAGCGTCTCCGTGCCGCCACCGAACGCGGTCGGCCAGCTGCCGCTCACTTCCTCCTCGAAGGCATGGAAGTACGACACGGTGAGCTCGCCGCCGTTGTTCATCCTCCATGTGGCACCGAACGTCAGATGATTCCTGATGACGCCGGGGGCAAGCGAGTTAAACATGACCTCAGAGGACGGGATCGGCTGGGTGTTGTGCGTGAGGCCCGCCCGCAGCGTCAGGCGGCTGCTGTACTGATGGGCGACCCCCAGCTTCACGGCCGTCACGTCACGCCAGCCGAAGCCCATGCCGTTGCTCGCGCCGAGCATGCCGACCTCGCCAGCCAGGTAGGCGTTGATGCCCGGGTTGCCCACGGATCTGACGTCGCTATAGAGGATGCGCATCACGTCGAGGGCCACGGTGGTGCTCTCGGTCGCCTTGAAGGCGAGGCCGATGCCATAGTTGGCGGGAATGTCGAAGTCGCCGCCCTCCGCGAACAGCCCCTTGTACTTGTCGAACTTCGACATATAGGTCCTGCTCGCGTAGGTGAGGCCCACGCTCACCTGCGGTGTGATCTTGCCGATCCACCCCACACGGACCCCGGCGCCGGTCGACGTGTCATAGCCTTTGTTGGTAAGAAAGCCTGGAGCGGTTGATAAGCCCGCGAAGCCTCCGATGCCGTTCGCCTTGAAACGCTGATAGGCCAGCACCAGAGAGACGCCGAAGGCGTGGCTGTCACTCAACTTCCATGCCACGGTGGGTGCTACGAAGAGCTGCATCAGGTCCACGCCC
>WFOW01000365.1 GCA_015487895.1 Gammaproteobacteria bacterium
CCTCGAGCTTCTTGGCCGGGATCACCTGCCCGTCCAGGCCCGCCTCCTTGGCGCTCTTGCCGTAGGCGACCGCGAGCAGCGTCGAGTAGTAGACCACCGGCATCTTGAACTTGGTGCCGTAGCGCTTGTTGATCTGGTCCTGGTAGACCTCGACGTTCATCTGGCACACCGGGCAGGGCGTGACGATCATCTCGGCGCCTCCGTCGTAGGCCGCCTCGATGATGTCCTTGATCATCGCCTGGCTCTTCTCGGGCTCGGAGAAGGCGAGCGCCCCGCCGCAGCACTGCACCTTCTTGTCGTAGTCCTCGACGGGCTCCGCGCCCACCGTCTCGATCATCTTGTCGAGGTACTTCGGGTTCTCGAAGGACTCGCCGGCGATGCCGAAGGGGCGGTTGGTCTGGCAGCCGACGTAGCCTGCGATCTTGATGCCCTCGAGCGGCTTCTTGACGTGCCTGCCTAGCTCCTCGTAGCCGAGGTCCTCGATCAGGACCTCGACCATGTGGCGCACGCGCTGCTTGCCCTCGTACTTGAGGCCCGCCTCGGCCAGCGCCTCGTTGCACTCCTTCATGAGGCCGTCGTCCTCGAGCAGGCGCTCCTTGGTCTCGCGCTGGGCCAGCCAGCAGGCCGCGCAGGTCGCGACCACGTCCAGCTCCGGGTTCTCCTGCTCGGCGATGGCCAGGTTGCGCGCGTTCATGGCGAGCCGCGGCAGCTCGCCGCCGCCGGCATAGCCGATGGAGGCCCCGCAGCAGTTCCAGTCCGGGATCTCCTTGAGCTCGATGTCGAGGACCTCGCACATGGCCATCACGGAGGTCTCGTAGTTGGAGGCCGAGGCCTTCTTCTCGGCCGTGCAGCCGGGATAGTAGTGGTAGGTCTTCTTCGCCATGGTCTTCAGCCTCCGAACTTGGCGGCCTTGGCCAGCTCGATCTCGCGCGCCTTGGCGAGGATCTTCTGGAGGTCCTTCTTGCCCTTGCAGCCCTTGTGGGCGATGAGCGCCATGGGGTTGAAGCGCTTGGCCTTGAACAGGCCCAGACCCACCGGGGCCATCTCCAGCGCGCGCTTGATGCCCGTGGAGAAGCCGTCCATGAAGTAGAGCTTGAGGCTCAGCAGCGCCTCGTTGACGCGCCCGTACTTGGCGATGTTGTCCCAGAACATGAGGGCGAAGCGGCGCGTGGGGTTCTGCTTGGGCGCGAGCCCCAGGCGCTCGGCGTAGTGCGCGAGCCCGTGCATGATATGCGTGATGGGAAGCCCGCGTGGGCAGCGCACGATGCAGTTGTAGCATGAGGTGCACATCCACATGGACTCGCTCTTGAGCACCTCGTCGCGCTTGCCCGCCCGGATCATCATGAAGATCTCCTGCGGCGGGTGCTCCCAGTAGGGGCCCAGGGGGCAGGAGCCCGAGCAGACCCCGCACTGCATGCACATCTTCACCCACTCGCCTTCCTCGACGTTGGCCTCCACCTCCTCGAGGAAGTTGTTGCGGTAGCGCTCCAGCATTTGCGCGTTCAGGTCGCTCATGGTCCCGCCTCCTCAGAACTTGAACGGGCTCATGCCGATCTTCTCGATCAGCTGCTCCATCTCGTTGATGAGCCGCGGGGCCCGCTCGATGTCAGTGATGGCGACCTCGTAGGTCTGCACGCGCTCGACCTCGAGCTGCAGCTGCTCGAGCGAGTCGCCGATCTTGCCCATGCGGTAGTGCGCCATCTCCGAGCCCTTGACGAAGTGGCACTGGTAGTTCTCGCCCTTCTGGCAGCCCATCAGGATCACGCCGTCGTAGCCGCTGTTGAGGGCGTCGGTCACCCAGATGGTGTTGACCGAGCCCAGGCAGCGCACGGGGACCACCCGCACGAAGGGGCTGTAGTGGATGCCGTTCTGGGCCGCCATGTCGAGCGCCGGGTAGGCGTCGTTCTCGCAGGCGAGCACCAGGATGCGCGGCTTCTCCGAGAACTCGTCCGGGATGTCGACAGCCTTGATCTGCTGGCCGACGGTGTCCACGGAGTAGTTCTCGAAGGAGATCACGCGCACCGGGCAGGCGCCCATGCAGGTGCCGCAGCGCCGGCAGCGCGACTCGTTGAAGACGGGGTAGCGCTCCTCGTCCTCGTCGATGGCGCCGAAGGGGCACTCCACCGTGCAGCGCTTGCACTGCGTGCAGCCGTCGCGCCGGAAGCTCGGGTAGCTGAGGTCGCCCACGCGCGGGTGCGCGGCGCGACCCTTGCCCGCGTTCTCCAGCGCCTGGATCGCCTTGAGCGCGGCGCCGGTGGCGTCCTCGATCGCCTGGGCGATGTCCATGGGGCGGCGCACGGGCCCGGCGGTGTAGATGCCGGTGCGGCGCGTCTCGTAGGGGAAGCAGATGAAGTGCGAGTCGGCGAAGCCGTAGCGCAGCTTGGGCAGGTCCGGGCCCTGGCGGTACTGCAGGTTCAGCACCGACTCCTCGCCCGGGTTGAGGCCCATGCGGGCCTTCGCCTCCTCGAGCGCCTTCTGGTAGTCCTCGTCGGACTGGCCCTCGCGCCTCTCGGGCTTCTCGATGTCGACGCCGGAGTTGGGGATCATGCCGGTGGCGAGGACCACCAGGTCGGCCTCGGCCTCGACCTCCTCGTCCAGGATCAGGTCCTTGAAGCGGACGACGGCGCCGCCCCCGTCGGCGGGCCTGACCTCGCTCGCCACGCCCTTGGTGAAGATCACGCCCTTGCGCTGGCCGGAGCGGTAGAAGTCCTCGAGATAGCCCGGGGTGCGCAGGTCGGTGTAGAGGATGGTGGTGTCGATGTCCGGGTTCTGGTCGCGGAAGTACATGGCCTGCTTGATGGAGGCCGTGCAGCAGAACCCGGAGCAGTAGGGCAGGTGCCCCTCCTTGTCGGAGCGCTGGCCCGCGCACTGCACGAAGAAGACGCTGCGCACCTCCTTGCCGTCCGAGGGGCGCTTGATGGGGCCGCCGTCGGCCTTGCGCACCAGCTCCTCCAGCTCGAGCTGCGTGACGACGTCCGGCGTCTTGCCGTAGCCGAGCTCCGGCAGCTTGCTCGCGTCGTAGGGGATGAAGCCCGAGGCCTGGACGATGGCGCCGAAGTTCTCGGTGCGGGTCTGGCCGCTCTCGGTGGTGATGTCGGCCGAGAAGCGCCCCGGCGCGCCGCTCGTGCGCGTGATGCGCGCGTTCAGCACCACCTCGATCTTCGGGCTCTCCTCGACCTCCCGGATCATCTGCTCGACGCCCGTCTCCTGCGGGTCGGCGTAGGGGGCGTGGTCCGGCACGCGCCGGTGCAGCCGCGCCGCCATGCCGCCGAGGGCGCCCGTCTTCTCGACGAGGGTGACCTCGTAGCCCGCCTTGGCGGCCTCCAACGCCGCGGTCATGCCGCTCACGCCGCCCCCCACGACCAGGATGCGCCGGTGGGTCTGCGCCTCGGGGTTGGGCTTGGGCGGCGTCATGTGCCGCACCTCGGCGCAGGCCATGCGCACGTAGTCCTCGGCCATCTCCTGGGTGGTCTCGCGCGCCTCCTCGGTGTCGGGGCGCGCCCAGATCACGCCCTCGCGCAGGTTGGCGCGCGAGACCGCCACCCCGTCGCCGTCGAAGCCGAAGGCCTCGGTCTTGGCGCGGCGCGAGCAGGCGGCGATGACGATCCGGTTGAGGCCCTCCTTCTCGATGTCCTCGCGGATCATGGCCACGCCCTGCTCGCTGCACAGGAAGTCGTGCTCCTTGGCGAGCGCGGCCTTGCCCTCGCGCTCGGCGATCTTGGCGAGCGCGGCGGTGTCGAGGCGCTCGCCGAGCCCGCAGCCCTTGCAGATGTAGGCGCCGATCTTCACGTCAGACACGGTTCAGCCCTCCGTCCCCGCGACCCGGTTCACCACCTGGATGGCCTTGAGCGCCGCCGCCGTGCCGCTCTGGACGGCGCGGTTGACGTCCAGCGCGTCCTCCGAGCAGCCGGCGGCGAAGATGGCGCCGTTGGCCGGGTCGCGCTGGATGAAGCCGTTCTCGTCCACCACCAGCTCCGTCGGGAACTGGTCGGCGGGCACGCTCGGCTCCATGCCGATGGCGAGCACGCACAGGTCGTGGCGGTTGCTGTAGCGGTGGTAGCCCTCGGTGTCCACGCCGTGGAGGATGACGTCGCCCGTCGCGCGGTCCTCGGTGATGCTCGCCACCTTGGACTTGATGAAGCTGACGTTGGGGTCGGCCTTGACGCGGGCGTAGAAGTCCTCGATGCGGTCGATGGCGCGGATGTCGATGTAGTAGATGGTCGCCTTGCCCTCGTCGCCGAACTTCTCGCGCAGGTAGGTGGCCTGCTTGAGGGAGGCCATGCAGCAGATGCGCGAGCAGTGCTTGAGGTGGTTGCGGTCGCGCGAGCCGGCGCACTGGATGAAGGCGATGTTCTTCGCCTCCTTGCCGTCGGAGGGCCGCACCAGGCGCCCGCCCGTGGGGCCGTTGGGATCCATGATGCGCTCGAGCTCGACGCTCGTGATCACGTTCTTGAAGCGGTCGTAGCCGTAGGGCTGGATGCGCGCGGCGTCGTAGGGCTTCCAGCCCGTGGCCCACACCACGGCCCCGACCTTGAGCTCCACCGTCTGCTCCTGCATGTCGAGGTCGATGGCGCCGTACTTGCAGGCGGCCTTGGCGCGCTCGGCGTCCTCGGTGCCGAGGATGCGCGGGTCGAGCACGTAGCGCTGCGGGTAGGCCATGGTGAAGGGAAGATACGCGCCCTTGCGCTTCTTGAGGCCGAAGTGGAACTCGTCGTCGAACTCGGCCTCGACCGCCTCGGCGCAGGCGCCGCAGGCGGTGCAGTTCTCGTTGACGTAGCGCGGGCGGATCCTGACCGTGGCGGTGTAGTCGCCGGGCTCGCCCTCCAGCCGCGTCACCTCGGCCATGGTCAGGAGGCGGATGTTGCGGTTGGCCTTGAGCCGGCGCAGGTTGATCTCGAGGCCGCAGGTCGGGAAGCACATCTTGGGGAAGTACTTGTAGAGCTGCGAGACCCGGCCGCCCACCGAGGGGCTCTTCTCGACCAGGATGACCTGCTTCCCGCACTCGGCCGCCTCGAGCGCGGCCGTCATGCCGCTGATGCCGCCCCCCACGACCAGGATGGTCTGGTTGGTCGCGACTGGCTCCGACATGGGTCAGTCCTCCTATGCGGAACGGAAGGAGACCTGGAGAGGGCCGCACACCCCCTCCGGCCCCGGGCTAAAGTTGTGCTTTTGGTCCGGTCCAGGCGGTCGGGGCGTCCGGCGCCGCGCCCCGCCGAAACGGCTAAAACTCTACCCTTTCCGGCCGGGCGGCGCCATACGCCCGGATGGGATAAGGCATCGAAATTTCCGATGCGCGAATAGAAACCCCGTATGCAGGGGTGTTTTTTTCAACGCTGGCCCGCGCTTGCGGCCTCCGGGGGATGCGTTTAGTCTGGCCTGCCACGGAAGCTGACGGAGCCCGGAATCGTGACCGGCCAGACCCTGCGCCCCGAGGAGCACTTCGTCGAGACCGAGCCCTACTACGAGCCGGTCGGCGACGAGATCGAGGTCTTCGAGGCGGCCTGGCGCAACCAGCTCCCGGTCCTGCTGAAGGGGCCCACGGGCTGCGGCAAGACCCGCTTCATGGAGCACATGGCTTGGCGCCTGAAGCGCCCCCTGATCACGGTCTCCTGCCACGACGACCTCACCGCCTCGGACCTGGTGGGCCGCTTCCTGGTGGCCGGGGGCGAGACCGTGTGGGTGGACGGGCCGCTCGCGCGGGCCGTGCGCTGCGGCGGGATCTGCTACCTGGACGAGATCGTCGAAGCGCGCAAGGACACCACGGTGGTGATCCACCCGCTGGCCGACGACCGCCGCGTGCTGCCGATGGAGAAGCGCGGCGAGCTGCTCAAGGCCCCGCCGGAGTTCTGCCTCGCCATCTCCTACAACCCGGGCTACCAGAGCGTGCTCAAGGACCTCAAGCAGAGCACGCGCCAGCGCTTCGTCGCCCTGGAGTTCGACTACCCGGAGCCGGAGCTCGAGCGCCGCATCGTCGAGAAGGAGACCGGGATCGAGCCGGAGCTGGCCGAGCGGCTCGTCAAGTTCGCCCACATGACGCGCAACCTCAAGGGCTCGGGCCTCGACGAGGGCGCCTCCACGCGGCTGCTGGTGCAGGCGGCCAAGCTCATCGTCTCCGGCATCCCGCCGGTGGCCGCCTGCCGCGCGGCCGTGGCCCAGGCGCTCACGGACGATCCGGAGATGCTGGCGGCCATCCACGAGCTCTCGGCCTCGCTCTTCTGAGGGCCATGGCCGCCGTCCCGCCGCCCGCCGCGCGCGCCCCGGAGGGCGAGCCGCTGTCGGCGGCGGCCATCGAGGCGCGCCTCGACGAGCACCTCGACCTGGTGCTGTCCTCGCGGCGCACGGCCGCCGGCCCCGCGCGCGAGCTCGCCGCCTTCTCCCGGGCCGAGCAGGAGCTCGTGCTGCGCTGGGTGGCGGTGCTTGCGGCCGCGCATGCCGAGCTCGCCTACCAGTTCGCGAGCCTCGCCCCGCGCGCGCTGCGGCTCATGGACGAGGCCGGTGTCGAGGCCTGGGTGCGCCAGGCCATGGACACCTACGACGGCGCCGGCCTCTACCCGGCCGTCGCCGCCCTGCGCGAGGTGGAGGCCTTCGCCGAGCGGGCGCGCGCCCGCGCCGCAGGGCTGGCGCTGGAGGAGGTCGCGGGCGTGCTCGAGCGCTACGTGCGCGGCCTCGGCGGGCGGCCCCTCAAGGTGGAGGCGGGCGAGGCGCCCTGGACCGACACCGAGACCCTGCACCTGCCGCCGGTGCTCGGGGTGCTCGGCGACCGCGAGGGCAACTTCCGGCTCTACAAGGCGATGGCCGTGTGCCTGTGGGCCCAGTGCTGGTTCGGCACCTGGCGCGCGCCGCTGGTCGCGCGCCTGCGCGGGGCGGGCGCCGAGGCGGCCGCCCTCTACGCGGCGCTCGAGGCCCTGCGCCTGGAGGCGCGGCTGGCGCGGGCGCTGCCCGGGGCGCGGCGCGAGCTCGACGCGCTGGCGGCGGCGCTCGCGGTCGCGCCCTGGCCCGAGCCGTGGCCCGAGGCCGCGCGGCGGCTCGCGGCCCCGGAGGCCACGGCCGCCGACAGCCTCGAGCTCGCGCTCGCGTGGGCCGGCCGCGTCGCGCCGCCCCCGCCGCGCCCCTGGGAGGGGCCGCCGCGCCCGGAGGCCGTGGCGGCGACCCTCGAGGCCCGCCTCGAGCGCGAGCGCCGCACCCTGCGGCGCGAGCTCGCCGCGCTGGCCGAGGAGCAGCGCGGCGCCGTGCCGGACCCCGTGCGGCTCGAGGCCGCCCCCTTCGCCCTCGAGCGGATCGAGGACCCGGCCGCGCCCGAGGGCTTCACCTTCCGCCTCGAGCTCGACGGCCAGCCCATCGAGCCGCCCGAGGAGGTGCGCGGGCTGCTCACCTCCATCGTGCAGGACCTGGGCGAGATCCCGGAGGAGTACCTGGTGCCGGCGGGGCCCGGGGAGTACGACGCCGGGGCGCAGCCCGCCGGGCGCGACCCGCGCGACGTGTGGAAGGGCATGTACCACGAGGAGGGCGCCCACCTGCACGACGAGTGGGACTACCGGCGCGGCCACTACCGCAAGCGCTGGTGCGTGCTGCGCGAGCTCGACGTGCACCCGGTGCGCGACGGCTTCGTCGAGCGCACCCTGCGCCGCCACCGCGGCCTCGTCGCCAGCCTGCGGCGCACCTTCGAGGCGCTGCGCGGCGAGGACCGCCTGCTGCGCCGCCAGCCCGAGGGCGAGGAGGTGGACATCGACGCCCTCGTCGAGGCCTACGCCGACGCGGCCACCGGGCAGGAGATGACCGACCGGCTCTTCGTGCGCAAGCGCCGCGAGGAGCGCAACATCGCCGTCCTGTTCATGGTGGACATGTCGGGCTCGACCAAGGGCTGGATCAACGACGCCGAGCGCGAGGCGCTGGTGCTGCTGTGCGAGTCGCTCGAGACCCTCGGCGACCGCTACGCCATCTACGGCTTCTCCGGGATGACGCGCAAGCGCTGCGAGCTCTACCGCATCAAGCGCTTCGACGAGCCCTACTCGGACGAGGTGCGCGCGCGCATCAGCGGCATCCGCCCCCAGGACTACACGCGCATGGGGGTCGCCATCCGTCACCTGACGGGGATGCTGCGCGAGGTGGAGGCGCGCACCAAGCTGCTGGTGACGCTCTCCGACGGCAAGCCCGACGACTTCGACGGCTACCGCGGCACCTACGGCATCGAGGACACGCGCATGGCCCTTGTGGAGGCCCGGCGCGAGGGCATCCATCCCTTCTGCATCACCATCGACCGCGAGGCGCGCGACTACCTGCCGCACCTCTACGGCCCCGCCAACTACGTCGTGGTCGACGAGGTGCGCAAGCTCCCCTTCAAGGTCTCGGACGTCTACCGCAAGCTGACGAGCTGAGCCGGGCCCGCCCGGCCGGCGGGGCGGAGGGGCCGCCCGCCGCACCGGCGCCGGCCCTAAAGGCGCGCCGGTGCCTGCCCGATATAGCGGGGGCGGGCGGCGGCGCCGCGCGGTGCCGCGAGCGAGCGGAGGGCAGGAGCGATGGCGAATCCCGAACCCCTTTCGGACGGGCCGGTCCGCACCGTGGATCTCACGGGCGTCGAGCCGGCGGCGCTGCTCGGCCACCTGCGCCGGGCGCTCGCCGAGGCGCCGCAGGGGGCCGTGGTGCGCTTCGTGCTGGACGCCCCCGCCGTCGCCGAGGACGTGCGCGCCTGGGCGCGGCACACCGGGCGCGAGGTGTCCGACCTCGTCTGCCGCGGGCGCCTGGTGTGGGTGGACGTGCGCAACGGCGACCCCTGGACGCCCTACCGGGTGCTGGTCATGCGCGGCGCGCGCTGCCCCAAGCCCGCGGTCGAGGCGCGCCGCGCGCTGGCGGCCATGCCGTCGGGGGCGGTGCTCAAGCTCGTGAGCGACTGCCCGGGCGCGGCCAGCGACGTCCCGGCCTGGGCGGCGCGCACGGGCCATGCGGTGCTCGGCGCCACCCGCGACGTGGACGGGAGCCTCTCGTTCTACATCCGCAACCGCGCCGCGGCCCCCGCGCGCGCCTCCTGAGGCGCGCGCGGGCTCAGCCCGCCCCCGCTACGGGCCCGTACTCGGCCTGGTAGGCGCGCAGGCGCTCGAGGTCGGCGGCGCGCGCCGGGTCGCGCTCCAGGTAGCGCACGATCTCGTCGAGCGAGACGATGGCGAGCGCGCGCAGCCCGTGGCGCCGCTCGATCTCCTCCATGGCCGAGAGGCCGCTCTCGGTGCCGCGCTCGCGTCGGTCGAGCGCCACCAGCACGCCCACGGGCTCGGCGCCCGTCGCGCGGATGATCTCCACCGACTCGTTGACCGAGGTCCCGGCCGAGACCACGTCGTCGACGATCACCACACGCCCGCGCAGGGGCGCGCCCACCAGCCGCCCGCCCTCGCCGTGGCGCTTGGCCTCCTTGCGGTTGAAGGCCCAGGGCAGGTCGCGCCCGTGCTCGGCCGCGAGCGCGACGGCCGTGGCGGTCACCAGCGGGATGCCCTTGTAGGCGGGACCGTAGAGCACGTCGCACGCGAGCCCGGACTCGACCAGGGCGCGCGCGTAGTAGCCGCCCAGGCGGCGCAGGCGCTCGCCCGTGTCGAACAGGCCGGCGTTGAAGAAATAGGGGCTGAGCCTGCCGGACTTGAGGCGGAACTCCCCGAAGCGCAGGACGCCGCACTCCAGGGCGAACTCGATGAACTCCCGCTGCCAGTCTCGCATCGGTTTACGGTACGCCGCCGACGGTGTACGGTGGCCGGCCGTGCCGGGGGCCGAACCGTACACCGTAAGCTGCGAGCCGTAAACCTTCCGGAAGCCGTGAAAAATGAGCCATTTTTCACGGCTTCCCCGCGGCCAGGGACGGCCGCGGGATGGCCCATGCACATGGAAGTGCATGACGATACAGGGAGAAATCAAAATGGCCGCGAAGCACCTTAGCGGATCAATCCGCGTAGCGGATTGATCAGAGTTCTCCCCATGCGTATCGTCACGCTCAACGTCAACGGCATCCGCGCCGCCGCGCGCAAGGGCCTGTTCGAATGGCTCGTGCGCCAGCGCGCCGACGTCGTCTGTCTCCAGGAGATCCGCGCCCCCGCCGGGGGGCTGCCCGAGCGCCCCTACCGCCCGCGCGGCTGGCACTGCCTCTTCGCCCCCGCCGAGCGGCCGGGCTACAGCGGCGTTGCGGTCTACAGCCGCCGCGAGCCCGACGCGGTGGTCGAGGGCCTCGGCTGGAAGGGCTGCGACGACGAGGGCCGCTACCTGGAGGCGCGCTTCGACGGGCTCGCCGTCGCCTCGGTCTACCTGCCCTCGGGCTCGGCGGGCGAGCACCGCCAGGCGGCCAAGTTCGCCTTCATGGAGCGCTTCTACCCCTTCCTCGCGGGGCTGCGCCGCCGGCGGCGCGAGTACCTGCTGTGCGGCGACTGGAACATCGCCCACAAGCCCATCGACCTGCGCAACTGGCGCGCCAACCAGAAGAGCTCGGGGTTTCTCCCCGAGGAGCGCGCCTGGCTCGACCGCGTCTTCGGCGAGGCGGGGCTGGTCGACGCCTTCCGCGTCGTCGACCCGCGCCCCGAGCAGTACACCTGGTGGTCGAACCGCGGCCGCGCCTGGGAGAAGAACGTCGGCTGGCGCATCGACTACCAGGTGGCGACGCCGCGCCTCGGCGCCGCCGCGCGGCGCGCGCGCATCTACAAGGACCGGCGCTTCTCCGACCACGCGCCGCTCATCATGGACTACGACTGGCCGCTGGGCAGGGAGTGGTGAGGACGGCGCAGCTCCCCGGCCGGCGCGTGCTGGTCATGGCGCCGCTGGGCTTCGCCTCGGGGCTGCCGCTGGCGCTGAGCGGGGCCACGCTCCAGGCCTGGCTCACCGTGGGCGGCGTGGATCTCGCCGCCATCGGCCTCTACACGCTCGTCGGCCTGCCCTACACCTTCAAGTTCCTGTGGTCGCCGCTGATGGACCGCTTCGTGCCCCCGTGGCTCGACCGCCGCCGCGGCTGGATGCTGGCCACGCAGCTCGCCCTCGCCGCCGCGATCGCCGCGATGGCGGCGCTCGAGCCGGCCGCCGCCCCGCTCGCGGTGGCGGCCCTCGCGCTCGCCATCGCCTTCGCCTCGGCCTCGCAGGACATCGCCTTCGACGCCTACCGCACCGACGTGCTGCGCCCGGCCGAGCGCGGGCTGGGGGCGGCGGTCTCGGTCGCCGCCTACCGCGTGGCGATGCTGGTCTCGGGCGCGGGGGCGCTGGTCGTGGCCGAGCGCGCCGGCTGGCCGGCGGCCTGGACCGCCATGGCCCTGCTCATGGCCGTGGGCGTGGCGGGCACGCTCGCGGGCCCCGCCCCCGAGCGGCCGGCCCCGCCGCCGGCGAGCCTCGCCGAGGCCGTCGCCGGCCCCTTCCGCGCCTTCTTCCGGCGGCGCGGCGCATGGGCGCTGCTCGCGCTGGTGGTGCTCTACAAGCTCGGGGACGCCTTCGCCGGGACGCTGACCACGGCCTTCCTGATCCGCGGCCTCGGGCTGAGCCTGGGCCAGGTGGGGCTCTACAGCAAGGTGCTGGGCCTGGCGGCGCTGCTCGCCGGCGCCCTGTGGGGCGGGGCGTGGATGGCGCGCCTCGGGCTGTGGCGGGCGCTGATGCTCTTCGGGCTGCTGCAGGCGCTCACCAACCTGGGCTTCCTCGCCCTGCTCGCCACGGGGCCGGTGCCGGCGCTGGTCGCCGCCGTCGTCGGCCTCGAGAACCTGGCCGGGGGCATGGGCACGGCCGCCTTCGTCGCGCTGCTGATGGGCCTGTGCGACCACCGCTACACCGCCACGCAGTTCGCGCTGCTCTCGGCGCTGGCGGCGGTGGGGCGCGTGCTGGTCGGCCCCGGCGCCGGCCTGGTGGCCGAGCACCAGGGGTGGGCGGCCTATTTCCTCGCGAGCTTCGCCGCGGCCCTGCCGGGGCTCGTCGTGCTCGCCGCCCTGCGCCCGGCGGTCGAGGCGGCCGGCGCCGACGGCGGCGGGGAGGGGCGCTAGTGGAGCGGCGGGCGCGCCTCGCGCGGACGCGGCCGAGCCACGGGGGAGGCGTGGTGCAGGATCATGCGCCAGCCGTCGCGCTCGAGCTGGTAGACGTTGGTCGCCTCCACCGGCGGCCGCGGGCGCGGCTCGCCCGCCACGTGGATGACCTCGCGCACCACGTGCACTGCGAGGTTCGGGCCGTGGACGCGGTGCACGGCCTCGAGCCGGAAGGCGAGCTCCACGCCGCCTGCGAAGATCTCGGCCCACCCGCGCCGCACCGCCTCGACGCCCGTGAGGCGCTCGCCCATGGGGTGGATGCAGACCACGTGCGCCGCCTCGGCCCACACGCGCATCATGGCCTCGAGGTCGCGGCGCTCGAAGGCGCGGTAGAAGGCCTGCTCGGCTTCCTCGGGGGTGGCGTGCATGGGAGGCAGCATAGCGCGGCGGCGGCGCGGGGCGGTGCGCCGGCGC
>WFOW01000366.1 GCA_015487895.1 Gammaproteobacteria bacterium
GGAGACGGATGACCGTACACCGTAGCCTGCGAGCTGTAACCCGCCTGCCGGAAAGGCCGCGCGGGGAGCGCGCACCGATCCTCGCCTCCCGATCCCCGTCTCCCGTCCCTGCCGCCGCAGGCGGCCGCGGCCGGCGGACCGCTCACCCGTCCCCCATCCCCTCCCCGAGCCACACGAGGGTGGCCATGCGGCCGGTGCGCCCCTCGCGGCGGTAGGAGTAGAACCGCTCCGCGTCGGACCAGGTGCACAGCCCGCCGCCGTAGACCTCGGCCACGCCGGCCCGCTCCAGGCGCTCGCGCGCCACCGCCCACAGGTCCACGCGCCAGCGCCCTCCCGGCGCGGACTCCGCCCACGGTGCCGCGCCCGGCTTCCCCCCGAGCGCCTCGACCACCTCCGGCCCCACGACGAAGCCGGCGGGCCCGATGGCGGGCCCGAGCCAGGCGAGGAGCGCGCCGGGGTCGGCCCCGAGGGCCGCCACGCCCGCCTCGAGCACGCCCGCCGCCAGCCCCCGCCAGCCCGCGTGCAGCGCCGCCACGCGCGTGCCGCAGCGGTCGCAGAGCAGCACCGGGAGGCAGTCGGCCGTGAGCACGGCGCACACCACGCCCGGCCGGTCCGTCCAGGCGCCGTCGGCCTCCGGCGCCGCTCCGCCCTCGGCCGGCAGCCGCACCACGCGCGCCCCGTGGACCTGGCGCAGCCAGGCCGGCTCGGCGGGAAGGCCCGCAGCGGCCCGCAGCCGGGCGCGGTTGGCGACCACGGCCGCGGGGTCGTCGCCGACGTGCGCGGCGAGGTTGAGCGCGCCGAACGGCCCGGCGCTCACGCCGCCGGCGCGGGTCGTGCTGAGGGCCCGAACCCCCGGCGGCGCCGGCCAGTCCGGCTCGATCCAGCGCGGAGCGCTCACGTCTCCTCCGCCGCCTCGCGGTCCGCACGCAGCGCGGCGAGGAGATTCGCCATGTCCTCCGGCAAGGGCGCCTCCCAGGCGCAGGGCTCGCCCGTGGCTGGGTGCGCGAGCTCGAGCCGGCGCGCGTGCAGGGCCTGGCGGCGGAAGCCGCGCACGGCCGCCGCGAGCGCCGGCGCCGGTCCCGGCGGCAGCGCGGGACGGCCGCCGTAGACCGGGTCGCCCACGAGCGGGTGCCCGACGTGCGCCATGTGGACGCGGATCTGGTGCGTGCGGCCGGTCTCCAGCCGCACGCGCACGCGGGTGTGCGCCCGGAAGCGCTCCAGCACGCGGTAGTGGGTGACGGCCTCGCGCCCGCCCGGCACCACCGCCATGCGCTGGCGCCGCACCGGGTGGCGGCCGATGGGCGCCGCCACCGTGCCGCCGGCGGTCATCACGCCGCGCACCACCGCCTCGTACTCGCGCGTGACGGCGCGGCGCGCGAGCGCCGCCACCAGCGCCCGGTGCGCGGCCGGCGTGCGCGCCACGACCATCAGGCCGCTGGTGCCCTTGTCGAGGCGGTGGACGATGCCCGCGCGCGGCAACGCCGCGAGCGCCCGGTCGTGGTGCAGCAGCGCGTTGACGAGCGTGCCCGCGGGATTGCCGGCCGCCGGATGCACGACCAGCCCCGGGGGCTTGTCGAGCACGATGAGGTGTGCGTCCTCGTGGATGATGCGCAGCGGGATGGGCTCGGGGCGGTCGGGCGCGGCCTGCGGCAGCGGGGCGTCCAGGTGCACCTCCTCGCCCCCGCGCACGGGGTCGCGCGGGCGCGGCACGCGGCCGTCGAGGCGCACGTGCCCGGCCTCGAGCCAGGCGCGCAGGCGCGTGCGCGACAGGTCCGGGAAGAGCCTCGCCAGCGCCCGGTCCGTGCGCAGGCCGGCCAGCTCGGGCGGCACCGTCGCCGCCCGCCGCATGCGTGTCGCATCCGCCTCCGCCATTGCCGGTATACTCTAGCGCGGCGCGCAGGCCGGGCGCGCCGCGACCGCCGGAAAGAAGGAGCCCGTCTTGGCCCGCCTAGCCGTCCTGCTGCTCGTCGCCGCCCTCGCCGCCGGGTGCGGCTGGCTGCCCAAGCCCAAGGACGAGACCGCCGAATGGTCGGCGAGCCAGTTCTATTCCGCCGCGCGCGCCGCGATGGACGAGGGCGACTGGGAGGCCGCCATCAATCACCTCGAGACCCTGGAGGCGCGCTATCCCTTCGGCCGCTACGCCCAGCAGGCCCAGCTCGAGGTCGCCTACGCCTACTACAAGTACGGCGAGCCGGAGTCGGCGATCGCCGCCGCCGACCGCTTCATCAAGCTGTACCCGAACCATCCCTTCGTGGACTACGCCTGGTACCTGAAGGGGCTGATCAACTTCAACCGCGGGAGCGGCTTTCTCGACCGCTTCGTCCCCAGGGACCCGGCACGGCTCGACCAGGAGGCCCTGCAGCAGGCGTACCGGGACTTCTCGGAGCTGGTGCGCCGCTTTCCCGCCAGCCGCTATGCGCGGGACGCGCGCCAGCGCATGGTCTACCTCCGGAACGTGATGGCGAGGCACGAGCTCGTGGTGGCCGGGTTCTACCTGGAGCGCCGCGCCTACGTGGCGGCGGCGAGGCGGGCGCACGAGATCATCCAGCGCTACGAGGGGACGCCCGCGACGGCGGACGCCCTCGCGATCCTGGTGCGCGCCTACCGCGCCCTCGGCCTGCCGAAGCTCGCTGCCGACGCCGAGCGCGTGCTGCGCCTCAACTTCCCGGACCATCCGCTGGCGCGCGGCCGACGCGGCTGACGCGCTCCGCCTGGAGGGCCCGAGCATGTGGGACTTCTTCGAGACCGTCCGCCACCGCCACTCGGTGCGCCACTACCAGCCCGACATGCCGGTCGAGCGCGAGAAGCTGCACGCCATCCTCGAGATGGCCTGCGCCGCGCCCTCGGCGGGCGACCTCCAGAGCTACCACGTGACGGTGGTCACCGCGGCCGCCGGACGCGAGGCCCTGCGGCGGGCCGCCGCCGACCAGGCCTTCGTCGCGGAGGCGCCGGTGGTGCTGGTCTTCTGCGCCGACCCCGAGCGCTCGGCGGGGCGCTTCGGCGAGCGCGGCCGGCGGCTGTACGCGCTGCAGGATGCGACCATCGCCGCCGCCTACGCGCAGCTCGCTGCGGTGGCGGCGGGCATGGCCTCGACCTGGGTGGGGGACTTCGACGAGGAGGCGGTGCGCGGCGTCATCGGCGCGGGCCCGGGGCTGGTGCCGGTGGCCCTGATCTGCGTCGGCTATCCCGCGGAACTCCCCGCCGAGAGCCCCCGCCGGCCGCTGGCCGAGGTCGTCCGCTTCCTCGGCGAGACGGAGGGCTGAGCCCGCCGCGCGCGGGCGCGGGCGGCGGCGCCCTCAGATCGCCGCCTCGTTCTCCTCGCCCGTGCGGATGCGCACCACCCGCGCGACGTCGGTGACGAAGATCTTGCCGTCGCCGATCTTGCCCGTGCGCGCGGCCTCGACGATGGCCTCCACGCAGCGGTCGGCCTTGTCCGACGGCACCACCACCTCGATCTTGACCTTCGGCAGGAAGTCCACAACGTACTCGGCCCCGCGGTAGAGCTCGGTGTGCCCCTTCTGGCGCCCGAAGCCCTTGACCTCGATGGCCGTCATGCCGGTGATGCCGATCTCCGAGAGGGCCTCGCGCACGTCGTCGAGCTTGAAGGGCTTGATGATGGCCTCGATCTTCTTCATCTGCTGCTCCCTTCGTTCCTGCGAGAGAGGCACCGCATCGCGCCCGGCAGTTTAGCAGAAGCCGCTGGCTGCGGTTTGCGGTTTGCAGTTTTCGGTCTGCAGTCCGCGGTCTGCGGTCTACAGCATGCAGCCTGCGGTGGAGAGGCGAGAGGCGGGGGTCGGGAGG
>WFOW01000367.1 GCA_015487895.1 Gammaproteobacteria bacterium
GGCACGCGGTGACGGTGGTTCTTGACGCCTCCGCCTTGCTTGCCTACCTCAACGACGAGCCCGGGGCGGAGCGCGTCGAGACTATCCCCCCGACGGGCGCCGCCATCAGCTCGGCGAACTGGGCGGAGGTGCTGTCCAAGACGGCGGACGTGGGCCTCGAGCCGGCCCGCCTCGTGTCCGGCCTCGCGGAGTACGGTCTTCTCGGGGGAGCCCTGCGAATCGAGCCCCTGCTCCGTGAGGACGCCGAGCGGATGGCCGAGCTGCGTCCGCTGACGCGCAAGCTCGGCCTTTCCTTGGGCGATCGTGCCTGCCTGGCGCTTGCCATCCGGCTTGGATCTCCTGCGTTCACGACGGACCGGAGCTGGACGCGGCTGGACCTTCCCGTCCCGATCGAGATCCTGCGCTGACGCCGCGTCCGGCTTCCGTTCACCAGGCGGCCCGGAATCCCGGGCACGCGTGCGCCGCTCAGCCGGCCTCCCAGCACAGCACCAGCTTGCCGCGCACGTGGCGCGCGCGGTTGCGCTCCTGCGCCTCGGCCGCGCGTGCGAAGGGCAGCACCTCGATCTGCGGCGGGCGCAGCGCCCCTTCCTCGAGGAGGCGCGCGATGCGCGCGAGCTGTGCCCCGTCGGGCCGGACGAACACGAAGCCCGCCCGGATCCCAAGCGCGTCGGTGCGGCCCGCGTCCGGCTCCTCCACGATCGAGACCAGGGTGCCGCCGCGGCGCACCAGCTCGTAGCTGCGCGCGAGCGTCTCGCCGCCCACGGCGTCGAGCACCACGTCCACGCCCTCCGGGGCGAGCTCGCGCACGGCCTCGCGGAAGTCGGTCTCGGTGTAGTCGATCGCGCGCTCGGCCCCGAGCCCCAGCACGTAGTCGTGGTTCTCCCGGCGCGCCGTCGTGTAGACGGTTGCCCCCGCGTGGCGGGCGAGCTGGATGGCCATGCCGCCCACGCCGCCCGCGCCCGCGTGCACCAGCACGCGCTGGCCGGGCCCCAGGTCCGCGAAGTCGAACAGCGCCTGCCAAGCCGTGAGCGCCGTCAGCGGTATGGCCGCCGCCTCCGGGAAGCCGAGCCCCTGCGGGATTTCGGCCACGTAGCCCGCGGGCACCACGACGTGCTCGGCATAGGTGCCCCACTGCACCTCGGGCTTGCGGCAATAGGCGAAGACGCGCGCGCCCGGAGCGGGACGCTCCACCCCCTCGCCGACGCGGTCCACGGTGCCGGCCGCGTCCCAGCCGGGCACCAGCGGGAAGCGGTGGGGAAAGAGGTCCTTCAGCCAGCCCTCGCGGATCTTCCAGTCCACGGGGTTGACGCTGGTGCAGGCGATCCGGATGCGGACCTCGCCGGGCCCGGGCTCCGGATCCGGGAGCTCCACCTCGTGGAGGCGCTCGGGGCCTCCGAAGGCGTCGATGGCGATGGCGCGCATGGCTGTCCTCCTTGCGTGCTTCCTTCCCTGCGGGCTTGCCGCCCGCCACCGCGCAAGAGCATGGCCGCAGACGGCGCGCGGCGCCACCCCGGCCCGGCGCGGCCCTTTCCCGCAGCCGTGGTAGCTTTTCCCCTTTTACTTGCTATTCCAATCCTTATTGAACCTTTTTGATGCACTTTCTCGCTTGAAAGCGCCGCGCGCATCTGGCAAGGTTTCGCATCCCCTGCCACCGCGCCGGAGACGGCACCCGATGGCCCGCGACAAGGACGGCACCCACCCGCTGCTGGACGAGCGCGCGCCGCGGCGCGTCACGCTGGCCCGGCGCGTGAGCGCCACGGACCCGCGCACCGCGGCCGACTTCCTGGCGCTCTACTCGGGCCTCAGCAAGCGCGCGGTCAAGGACGCCATGAGCAAGGGCGCCGTCTGGGTGACCCGTGCGCGCGCCGGCAGCAAACGCACCCGGCTGCGGCGCGCCAAGGCGCCCCTCGCCCCCGGCGACCGGGTCGAGCTCTACTACGACCCGCGCATCCTCGACCTGGAGCCCCCGCAGGCGCGCTGCATCGCCGACCGCGAGACCTACAGCGTATGGTTCAAGCCTGCCGGCCTGCTCTCGGAGGGCACCAGCTACGGCGACCACGTCGCCATCCTCCGCCAGGTGGAGAAAGCGGTCGCGCCCCGACGCAGGACCTACCTGGTCCACCGCCTGGACCGCGAGGCGCAGGGGCTCATGGTCTTCGCCCACACGCGTGCGGCCGCCGCCAACCTCTCGCGCCAGTTCCAGGCCATGCAGGTGGAGAAGGTCTACCTCGCCGAGGTGCGGGGCGACCTCGCCGCCGCCCACGGCCGGACCGGCCGCGTGGAGCTCCCGCTCGACGGCCAGGCCGCGCTCACCGAGTACGAGGTGCTGTCCTACGACGCCGCGCGCGACGTGAGCGCGGTGCGCGTGCGCATCGCCACGGGGCGCCTGCACCAGATCCGCCGCCACCTGGACATGCTGGGCTTTCCGGTCATGGGCGACCCGCGCTACGGACGCGGCAACAAGAACACCGAGGGCATGCGCCTCGTCGCCGCGGGCCTCGCCTTCCGCGACCCCGCCACGGGCGAGCGCGTGCACTTCGAGATCCCGGAGGCCGAGGCCGGCTGGCGGGTCGCGCATGCCGCGGAAGAACCTTCAACCTGACGGCGAGCCCTCGGCGCCCGCCTCCCGGATCCTGAGATCCAGGAAGTGCGTGGCGCAGGAGATGCACGGGTCGTAGTGGCGGACCGTGCGCTCGGCCTCGGCGCGCAGCACCTCGGGCGCGCGCTCCAGGCCCCCCGCCTCCAGCGTCGCCCGCAGCGTGGTCTCGATGTGGGCCTGGTTCTGGCTCGTGGGCGGGACGATGCGCGCCCCGCGCACGATGCCCTCGCCGTCCACCTCGTAGCGGTGCCACAGCACCCCGCGCGGCGCCTCCGTCGCCCAGGCCGTCGTCCCCGCGCGCGGGCGCGCCTCGGCGAAGGGCCGCTCCGGCGGCTCGTACCCGCGCAGGAGCTCCGCCGCCTCGGCCACCGCGTGGAGCACCTCCACGGCGCGCACCACCATGGCGTCGTTGAGGTCCGAGACCGGCAGCGCGAGGCCGCTGCGCGCGAGCGCGGCGCGCGCGACGGGGTGCAGGCGGTCGTGGTTGAGGTTGAGGCGCGCGACGGGGCCCGTGAGATAGGGCTCGCCGCCGAGGAGGGCGTGCAGCGCGGTCGAATGCGGCACCTGGCGCTCCTCCACGTGCCGCTCGAAGTCGGCGAACGCAAAGCGCGTGCCGTCGGTGCAGGCGAGCTCGCCCTCGTTCATCGGATACTCGTCCGGATGGGAGAGCGCCAGGCAGCGCAGCGCCTGCGGGCTGCGCGGCCGCTCGAGCCCCGCGGCCCAGTCCACGAGGGCCTCGGCCTCGGGCACGGCGTCCTCGCAGCGCGCCTGCAGGGCGGCCACGGCCTCGCGGCGCGGCGCGGCGTGGAAGCCGCCGGCACGCACGCCGACCGGATGCACCGAGCGGCCGCCGAAGAGCGCGATGAGGTCGTTGCCGAGCGCCTGCAGGGCGAGCCCGCGGCGCACCGCCTCCGGATCGCGGCGCGCGAGCTCGACGACGCTCTCGCAGCCGTAGAGGTCGGGCGCGGCGAGGAGGTGGATGTGCAGGCTGTGGCTCTCGATCCACTCGCCGCAGTAGAGCGCGCGCCGCATGCGCCGCACCCAGGGCCCGGGTTCGCAGCCGAACAGGGTCTCGAAGGCGTGCACGGCGCTCATCTGGTAGGCGACCGGGCAGATGCCGCAGATGCGCGCCACCAGGTCCGGCACCTCCTCGAAGGAGCGTCCCTCCAGGAGGCGCTCGAAGAGGCGCGGCGGCTCGTAGATGCGCAGCCGCAACGCGCGGATGCGCCCCGCCGCGACCTCGATCTCGAGGGCGCCCTCGCCCTCGACGCGCGTGAGCGCCGGCACCTCGATGCGCAGCTCGCGCTCGTCAGCCATTGTCCCCTCCCCGGTGGCCGTTCCCGAGACGCGCGGCGGCCCGCGCGAAGGCGGGCGCGCCGGCATGGATGGAGAGCAGGCGCCGGCGCACCGCCGCCGGATCGAGCCCCAGCGCCGCCAGCCGCGCCGCCAGGGCGTCGGGCTCGCTGAGCTCGGCAGGACCGAAGCAGCCGTAGCAGGCCCGGCCGAGCCCGGGGCACAGCGCGCCGCAGCCCGCCGCGGTCACCGGCCCCATGCAGGGCGCGCCGCGCGTGACGAGCACGCAGGGGTGGCCGGCGCGCTTGCACTCCAGGCACAGCTTCTCGCGCGCCGCCGCCGGCGGCGCGCCGCGCAGGAAGGAGGCGACCGCCTCCATCACGGCGCGCGTGGTCACGGGGCAGCCCGCGAGCTCCAGGTCCACCGCCACGTAGGCCGACACCGGCCGCGACTCGGCGAGCACGTGCACCGCCCCGGGATCGGGGTAGGTGCGCGCCACCCAGTCGGATGCCTGCGCCAGGTTGCGCAGGGCCTGCACGCCGCCGGAGGTCGCGCAGGCCCCCATTGCCACCAGCACCCGCGCGTGCTCGCGCACCTGGCGGATGCGCTCGACCTCCTCTGGGGTGCCGATGCTGCCCTCGACGAAGGCGACGTCGACGCGCGCCTCGGGCGCGTAGGGGCCGGCCTCGGCGAAGTGCACGATGTCGACGCGCCCGGCGAGCGCGAGCAGCGCCTCGCCCGCGTTGAGGAAGGCGAGCTGGCAGCCGTCGCAGGAGCCGAACTTGTGCACCGCGACCCGCAGCCGCGTTCCGCGCCCGTCGCCCGTAGCACGGCCTTGCGCGCTCCGCGAGGTCACCCCATGCCCATCCACACTTGACCCGGTCGGCGCCATGTTGTCATATAGGTCAACATGAAGGCCAGGAAGGCCGTCCTCGTGACGAGGCACAAGGACGTCTCGCCGGAGGGCTGGATCACGGAGCTCGTGATCTGGCGTCTGCCGGCGCCGGTGCCGCCATGCCGGCATCGGTTCAAGTACCGGCTGGCCTTCGTTGTCGGCGGCCGCCGCGTGATCGGTTTCGACAACGAGCGCGGGAAGGGCGACCACTTCCATATCGGCGGGACTGAACGGCCATACCGGTTCCGCGGCATCGAGCAGCTTCTCGAGGGCTTCATCCGGGAGATCGAGCGATGGCGCTCCGCACGCTCAAGGTGACGGTCGATCCCGACTGGAGGAGACGGCTCCGCGCAGCCGGGCGTCGCGCGCAGCGGGGCCGGCCAGGCCACGACACCTTGAACTTCGAAAGCCCGGAGGCCTTCTTCGTGCACCTCACCCCGCGGCGCTGGGCGCTGCTTCAAGCACTGCTCGGCGCAGGCGAGCTGCCGGTGCGCGAGCTCGCCCGCCGCCTGGGGCGGGACGTGCGCCGCGTGCACGACGACGTGCGTGCCCTCGCGGAGCTCGGCCTGGTCGAGAGGACGGCTACAGGTGGCGTGCGCTGCCCGTACCGGGAGATCCGCGTCGACGTGCGCCTGCGCGCCTACGCCGCGGCGGCCTGACCCACGCGCGGGCATGTTGCGCCTTTCTTTCGCTCTCACGCCTCAGAACCCTCGCACGCCCAGCAGCGGGCGGACGGTGTCGTAGCGGAACACGGGCCCGTCGCGGCACACGAACCAGGGCCCGAGCTGGCAGTGGCCGCAGCGGCCGACGGCGCACTGCATGTTGCGCTCCATGCTGAGATGGATGGCCTGCGGCGGCA
Organism: Gammaproteobacteria bacterium; assembly: GCA_015487895.1. Classification (GTDB taxonomy): domain Bacteria; phylum Pseudomonadota; class Gammaproteobacteria; order S144-34; family S144-34; genus S144-34. The sequence goes on from WFOW01000367.1 coordinate 5,647, forward strand.
CGCCCATCCCCTCGAGCCTGCGCGCGGCCGCCACCATCATCGGCTCCGGGCCGCACATGAGCACGGTGCAGCGCCCGCGGTCGAAGCGCGCCGCCTCGAGCAGCTCGGTCACGGGCCCCACGTTCCAGGGCCAGTCGCCGCCGGCGACGTCGGCCGCGAGCAGCACCTGCACGTCCGGCTCGCGCGCCCACGCCTCGTACTGCGCGCGCCAGATGAGGTCCTCGGCGTGCTTGACGCCCTGCATGACGACGAGGCGCCCGTAGTCGGCGCGCCGGTGCAGCACGTAGCGGATGGCGCCGACCACGGGCGCGCAGCCGAGGCCGCCGGCGAGGACGACCACGTCGCCGCCGCGCGCGGCCTCCAGCGGCCAGCCGCGCCCGAAGGGGCCGCGCACGCCGAGGCGCGCGCCCACCGGCAGGCGCGCGAGCACCCGCGTCACCCGCCCCACCATGCGCACCGTATGCCCCAGCAGGCGGTCGCGGTCGGGGTCCGAGGAGATCGAGATCGGTACCTCGCCGACGCCCGGCACCAGCAGCATGTTGAACTGGCCCGGCCGGAAGGAGAAGGCCTCGTGCGCGCCCGCCCCTTCGAGCTCGAGGCGCAGCGTGACGATGGTGGGCGACTCCTGCA
>WFOW01000368.1 GCA_015487895.1 Gammaproteobacteria bacterium
CATCCTCAAATACGGCCCCGACGTCGAGGTCCTCGGGCCGGGCGAGCTGCGCCGCGAGGTCGCCGGGCGGCTCCGCGCCGCCGCGGCCCGCTACGGAGGCTCCGGGCCGTCCGGATGAGGGCGGCCGAGCTGCGGCTCGCATCCTGAGCCTGCGGGTGCGGCAGCCTCTGTGCCCGGGGCAAATCCCGCCACCGTGACCGCGTAACCGCCGCCGCGCCGGCGTCGTCGAAGAAGGTGTGGGCGGCGTCCCGCGGCGCCCGCTTCGCGGGAGCTCGCGGGAGACGGGTTGCGGGAGACGGGTTGCGGGAGACGGGTTGCGGGAGACGGGTTGCGGGAGACGGGTTGCGGGAGACGGGACAAACCTTTCCGACTGTGGGAGATGGGATAAAGCGGCCCCGGAGCTGAGGGGGCTGGGGCTGGACGGTGTGTGTGGAGAGGGGTCAACCTCCTGGGACTGTGAAACGAGGTCGCGTAGGCGCCTCAAGCAACAGGAGGAGACCCCGATGAAAGCGTACTGTGGAATTGACCTGGCGGACAAGAGGAGCGCGGTGTGCATTGTGGATGCGGCGGGTGAGCGGTGTCTGGAGCGGACGGTGAAGACGGAGGAGGGGGCGTTGCGGAGGTTGCTGGAGGATGCGGGGAGGCGATGGGGCCGGATGCGTGTGGTGGTGGAGGCGAGCCCGCTGGCCGAGTGGGCGGCTGGGGTAGTGGAGGGTTCGGGCCACGAGGTGGAGGTGATCGATGCGCGGGCGGCGCGGGGAGTGGTGAGGGCGAAGAAGAAGACGGATGCGCGCGATGCGTACACGCTGGCGCAGCTGGTGCGTGGGGGTTGGTACCGGCGGGTGCACCGCAAGTCGGCCGAGTCGCGGGTGGGGCGGAGCGTGCTGCGGGGTCGCGAGGCGCTGGTTCGGGTCTACCGCGGTGTGGGCTCGACGATTCGTGGGCTGCTCAAGGCGCACGGGATTCGGCTGGGGAAGGTTTCGCGCGGGCGGTTTGCCGAGCGGGTGCGCGAGGTGGTGGAGCGGGAGGTGCCGGAGCTGGCGGAGGTGATGGAGGGTTTGCTGGCGGTGTGGACGGAGGCGGTGGAGCGGGCGGAGGCGGTGGAGCGGGAGGTGGCGTTGAGGACGGGTGAGGACGAGGTGTGTCGGCGGCTGCGGACGGTGCCTGGGGTGGGGGTGCTGGTCAGTGCGGCGTTTCGTGCCACGGTGGATGATCCGCATCGGTTTCGGCGGGGTGAGGAGGTGGCGGACTATCTGGGGCTGACGCCGCGGGTGTATCAGTCGGGGCAGACGCGGTATCGGGGACGGATCAGCAAGGAGGGCGATGGGCTGATGCGGTGGTTGCTGGTGGAGGCGGCGACGGTGTTGCTGGCGAGGGGGCGGGACTGTGCGCTGAAGCGCTGGGGGCAGGCGCTGGCTGAGCGCAAGGGCAAGGCGAAGGCGAGGGTGGCGGTGGCGAGGAAGCTGGCGGTGCTGCTGTGGCGGCTGTGGGTGCGTGAGGAGGTGTTTCGGCCGTGGCCGCGGGGTGGTGAGGAGAAGGCGGCGATGGCGTAGGCGGTGTGATGAGGGGTGCGGGCCGGGGCAGGTCCGGTGAAGTGTTCTGAGGCAGCGCACGGCGGCTGAGTACGCAGCGGTTTTCGGGAGGGGTGCAGAGCTTGGAGGTGGTGGACCCCGCAAGCCGCTTGGGGCCGAGAGAGGACCCCGCGTGGGAGTATGAGCAGGCCACCGTCTCCGATCCCATCATGTGTGGCGCCGAGGCGACCACGTAGAGAAGCCTGAGACGCTGCACCCCTCCCGCCCTTGTTGCGCAGGATCGGCACGGTGCGCTGCCGGGAGGTCGAAGCCGAACGAGGACGAGGCAGGAAAAGAGCGAAATTTCTGACAGGAGGTTGACCGCCGGGGCCGCTTTAGAGAAGCGGCATCCTGCCGCGACCCCGGCCGGAGTGGGACTGAGGAATCGCGGCTGGAAGCCGCTTGTATGGTGAACAGGTGACGGGTAACGGGGGACGGAAAGGAGACCGGGGCGCCCGCAGACCGCAAACTGCAAACTGCAACCTGTAACTTCCCGACGCCCGCCTCCCGCCTCTGCCGCCGCAGGCGGCAATCACGCCGCCTGCGGCGCGAGCGAGTAGCCGCGCAGCCTGCGCGCGAAGCGCTCGAGCGCCTCGATCCCGCTCGCTTCCGCATCGGCGCACCACTGCGCGAGCTGGGCGCGGAGCTGCTCGTTGCTCGCCGCCGCCCCCGCCCAGATGGCGGCCAGGCGCTCGCGGTAGTCGTGCACCGTGCGCAGCGCGGCGCTGCGCTCGGCCGCGGCGCGCAGACGCTCGCGGGTGGCCTGGGGGTCCGGGCGCGCGCGTCGCAGGGCGCGGCGCGCGTCCTCGAGCAGGCGCCGGCAGGAGCGGTCCGCCGCGCGCAGCTCCTCGCGCAGCACCGGCAGCATCACCTCGCGCGTGTACTCGGCCATCACGTGGAAGCGCGCGGCGACCACGGCGCGCACCGTGTCCACGCCCACCTGCACGCGGCCCGGCTCGATCACGGGGCGCGGCGCCACCTTCTTCACCCGTGCCAGCCCGAGCGCCTGCAGGGCGCGGATGTAGAGCCAGCCGATGTCGAACTCCCACGGCCGCGCCGACAGCTTGGCCGAGCTCGGGAAGGCGTGGTGGTTGTTGTGCAGCTCCTCGCCGCCGATCAGCAGGCCGATGGGCGAGATGTTGGTCGAGGTGTCCGGCACCTCGAAGTTGCGGTAGCCCCAGTAGTGGCCGAGGCCGTTGATGACGCCCGCGGCGAAGAAGGGGATCCACAGCATCTGCACGGCCCAGACGGTGATCCCGGGCACGCCGAAGAGCACGAGGTCGATGGCGGCCATCACGCCGAGCCCGAGCTGCGGGTGGCGGCTGTAGAGCTTGCGCTCGAGCCAGTCGTCCGGGGTGCCGTGCCCGTACTTGGCCAGCAGCGCGGGATCGTCGGCCGCCTTGCGGTAGAGCTCGGCGCCCTCGAGCAGCACCTTGCGGATGCCGTAGACCTGGGGGCTGTGGGGGTCCTCCTCGGTCTCGGTCCGGGCGTGGTGCTTGCGGTGGACCGCCACCCATTCCTTGGTGACCATGCCGGTGGTCAGCCACAGCCAGAAGCGGAAGAAGTGGCTGACCGCCGGATGCAGGTCCAGGGCGCGGTGCGCCTGGTGGCGGTGGAGGTAGATCGTGACCGCGGCGATGGTGACGTGGGTGAGCAGCAGCGTGGCCACGACGTAGCCGCCGAGGCCCAGATCGAGGAGACCGTCGTACATGGAGATGCGTAACTCTTTGTTCCGGAACACGCGCGCCGCGACCCCGCGGGCCGCGGCGCCCGATGACTATAGTCCATGCCCCGGGCGGCGTCCACCGGCGCCCGTCGGGCGGCGCAGGCCGCACGGCTCCGGGCCTGTCCCCGGAACGCGCGGCGCGGTATGGTGTCGCGAGCAGCCCGCCCCGGAACGCACGAGCATGCCCGAAAGACCACTGGCCGCCCCCGCGCTCGCTCCCAACGTCTTCATCGGACGGCAGCCCATCTACGACCGCGAGCTGCGGGTCATCGGCTACGAGCTCCTCTACCGTGGCGGGGAGGCCAACCACGCCGGGCGCATCGACGGCGACCGGGCCACCTCGCAGGTGCTCGTCAACGCCTTCCTCGAGATCGGCCTCGAGCGCCTGGTCGGCGACCGCCTCGCCTTCATCAACCTCACCCGTGCCTTCCTCACGGCCTTTCCAGATCTCGGCCTGCCGCGCGAGCGCGTCGTGCTGGAGGTGCTCGAGGACATCGAGGTCGACGAGGAGGTGGTGGCGGCGGTGCGCGAGCTCTCGCGCAGGGGCTACCGCATCGCGCTCGACGACTTCATCTTCCACGAGCGGCTGAAGCCGCTGGTGGACCTCGCCGACATCATCAAGATCGACGTGCTGGCGCTGAGCGCCGAGGCGCTCGCCGAGCACGTGGCGCGGCTGCGCGGTCCGCGCCGGCGGCTGCTCGCCGAGAAGGTCGAGGACCAGGCCATGTTCCGGCGCTGCCGCGAGCTCGGCTTCGACTATTTCCAGGGATACTTCTTCTGCCGCCCGGAGGTGGTGAAGGGGCGTCGGCCGCCGCCGAACCGCATGGCGGTGCTGCGGCTGCTCGCCGAGCTCCAGGACCCGGACACCACCCCCGACCGGCTCGAGGCGCTGATCGGCGCCGATGCGGCGCTGGGCTACCGGCTGGTGCGGCTGGTCAACAGCCCCTGGTTCGGGCTGCGCACGCGCGTGGACTCGCTGCGGCGCGCGATCGTCGTCCTCGGGACGCGCCAGCTGCGGGCGCTGGCGAGCATGCTCGCCATGGCGCGCATCGAGGGCAAGCCCTCGGAGCTGATGACGCTCGCGCTGGTGCGCGCGCGCATGTGCGAGCTGCTCGCCGCGCGCAGCGGACGCGCCGACCCGCAGGCGGCCTTCACCGCGGGGCTGTTCTCGGTCCTCGACGCCCTCCTCGACCAGCCGATGGAGGAGCTGCTGGGCGAGCTGCCGCTGACCGGCGAGGTCTCCGCCGCCCTCGCCCGGCGCGAGGGCGCGATCGGCGCCATCCTCGACTGCGTGCTGCGCTACGAGCACGCCGAGTGGGAGCGAGCCTGCTGCCCGGGCCTGCGCCCGGAAGCCGTGCGCGACGCCTATCTCGAGGCGCTCGGCTGGGCGGGCGAGGTGCAGCGCACGGTCGGCGCCGCCTGAGCCTCGGCCGCCGTAGTGCACGGGAGACGGGTCGCGGGTGACGGGTCACGGGTCACGGTGTGCAGGCCACTGTGAACCGTAACCCGTAACCCGTAACCCGTAACCCGTAACCTGTAACCTGTAACCCGTAACCTGTAACCTGTAACCCGTAACCTGTACCCCGCCTGTGGGAGAGGCTTCCATTCCCGACCGTATGGTCGCGCGCGGAGCGCGCACCAACCCTCGTCTCCCGATACCCGCCTCCCGCGTCCACCGCCGCAGGCGGTCACGGCCGCGCCCGAAGGGCGCACCACCTCTCGTCTCCCGACCCCCGTCTCTCGTCTCCCTCGCCGCAACCGGCCGCGTCCGGAAGCCGCTCGTACATCGTGGCTCAGGCACGCGCGAGCAGGAGGTTGCCCCAGCGGTCCACCCGCGCGCGCCAGCCCGGGGCCACCCAGGTGGTGGCCACCGTCTCGGTCACGAGCGCGGGGCCCTCGAAGGCGAAGCCCGCGGGAAGGCGCGCGCGCTCCCACACGGGGACGGCGGTGCCCGCGCCGTGCACGGCTACGCGCGCGGCGGGCGCGGGCGCGCCGCCGCGCGGCGCCCCGGCGAGCGCGAGCGCCGGCGTCGGGCCCCGCACCGCCACGCGCACGTTGACGAGCTCCACGGGCAGGTCGAGCGCGTGGCCGTAGCGGGCGCGGTGGGCCGCGTGGAAGGCCTCGGCCGCCTCCGCGGGCCCGCGCCAGGGCAGCGTCAGGGTGTAGGACTGCCCCGCGTAGCGCAGGTCGGCGAGGCGCTCGCAGGCGAGCGCCTCCGGGTCGAGCCCCTCGCGCGCGAGCGCCGCGCGCCCCTCGGCCTCGAGCGCCGCGAAGGCCGCCTCGACGGCGGCGCGGTCGATCCCGTCGAGGCCGAGCGCCAGCGTGCGCGAGAGCCGGCGCGTGCGCGGGGCGGCCAGCATGCCGAGCGCCGAGAGCACGCCCGCGTGCACGGGCACCAGCGCCTCGCGCATGCCGAGCGCCTCGGCGAGCGCGCACACGTGGAGGCCCCCGGCGCCGCCGAAGGAGACGAGCGTATGGTCGCGCGGGTCCACCCCGCGCTCGACCGAGATCACGCGCAGGGCCCGGGCCATGTGCTCGTTGGCGAGCCGGACGATGCCGAGCGCGGCCTCCTCCACCCCGAGCCCGAGGCGCCCGGCCACGCGCGCCACCGCCGCGCGCGCCGCCTCCGCGTCGAGACGCATGGCGCCGCCCAGAAAGGCCTCGGGCCGCAGGCGCCCGAGCACGAGGTTGGCGTCGGTGACGGTGGGCTCGTCCCCGCCGCGGCCGTAGCA
>WFOW01000369.1 GCA_015487895.1 Gammaproteobacteria bacterium
CTACCAGTTCGTCGAGCCCGCCCTCAAGGTGCTGACGGGACTCTCGGCGGGCGCGGAGTGGGCGCGTGTCGAGCCGCTCTCCGTGCCCTTGGGCGTGGCGCGGGAGGATCTCACGGACGACCGCGCACGCAGCCTGGGCGTGCGTGCCGACTACGCCCTGCGCGGCGTGACGGGCTCGCTCACGGTGGGTGCCGGCGACTACACGAGCTTCAACGATGCCGTCCCGGACACGCGGAGCTGGAGCTGGACCCTGGACGCGGGGCGCGGGTTCCTGAACGACCGCCTCTCGACGCGCCTGCAGGTGGGACGCGAGTTCACGCGCGAGCGCGCGAGCGGTGCGGCGAGCGTAAGCGACCAGGCCACCATTGCCTTGGGGCTGACGGGCCTTGCCCGAGGCCGGGCCACGGCGAACGTGGACCTGACGCTGAACCGCACCCAGACCCCGGGCGACTCACCCACAGACGATCTCACACGTTCGGTGAGCGGTGGGCTGTCTTGGCAGCTCATGCAGCCGGGCCGGCGTGCCAGGTGGCCATCGGTGGTCTTGGGCCTGAGCGGGACATGGCAGGAGACCGAGCGACGGCGTGGCGGGGCCGATACCAGCGACTGGTATGTGGGCGCAACTCTGCGGATCACGGCACAACGTCCTCTGTGGCGGCCGCCGGCCGGGAACGGGAGTCGCTGATGAAAGGGCTCGCGCGATCCGTGTATATGCTGCTCGCGCTAGCGGGGCTGGTGCTCGTGTCACCGGCCCACGCAATCGTCACCAGCGTGAAGGTCGCTCCGGAGGAAGGCATCGTTCCGTTCAACCGTCCCACCACGCTGCGCGTGGTGTGGACCGTGGAGACCACGCTGGGCGCAGGGACGCTACTTTTCTCGAACGGCGCGCTCGTGCGGGCGTACGACCCAGCGGCGACAGCCTCATATTGCTCGACGTACTTCACTATCGGTGGAGGCGACGTGTCCACACCGTTTGCGCTCGTCGCGAGGCGAGTGAGCGCCAGTGCGGGTGCGGGGGGCGTGGCCAAGGTGCGCGAGACCATCCAGGTCCCTGCGAGCTGGCTGGTCTGGGCCAGAAAGAACGGCTACCGGACACTGCACTATATCCGCTTCTTCGATGACGGCACACAGACGAACTGCTATGTGCTCAAGATCACGCTCGCGGGAGGCGGGGGCTTTTCGGCGCGCGAGTTCGGCCTGTCCTACGTGCGCATGCGCTTCGACGACGACAGCATCGCGCGCGTCGTCGAGCAGGGCGCGGAGCTGCGCGTGCGCGCCGAGGTGCGCTACCGCGGCCATGGCCTGCTGCGCGCCGTGTGGGAGGTGGCCGATCCCGCGCGCACCCGCAGCGGGAAGGTGCTCTACACGCCGATCGCCACCGTGCACCGCTATCTCACGGGCACGGGCAGGACCGTGCTGGAAGGGCCGGCGCTGCCGACCACCCTGACGGGACTGCATCTGGTGCGCCTGCGCCTCATCGAGCCCGCGATCGACGCGCCCAGGCTGTTCCTGCGCTACTTCGTGCGGGCGCGTACCGCGCCGCCGGCCGCGCTCGCGTCGATCGCGCTGCGCGCACCGGAGCCGGGGGCAGCGCTCGGGCCGGAGACGCGCTTCGCGTGGACGCCCGTCGAGGGCGCGGCAGCCTACCGGCTGGAAGTCTACGAGGCCCCCGTCCCCGGGTTCGCGGGCCGCGCCGGCGGCGCCACGAAGCCGGAAGAGGGAGCGCGGCCCGTCGCGGGCCTGCTGCTCGACGGGGCCGAGCGTTCGGCTGCGCTCAGCGCGCTCGCGGCCTCGAGACTGCGCGGCCCGGCGGTCTACCTGTGGCGCGTGATCGCCTTCGGACGCGACGGGCGGCCCGTCGCGGCGAGTCCCTACCGGCGGCTGGTGGTGGCGGCGGATGCGGGAAGCCGGGCACGAGGCGACCGCGACGCCGGACGAGACTGACGTCCGGACGCTGCTCGGGCGCGTCGCCGAGGGCGACGAGGGCGCCCTGCGCGAGCTCTATGATCGATACTCCGGCGCCGTCTACCGTTTCGCGCTGTCGCGGCTCGAAAGCCCCGCCGACGCCGCAGACGTCCTCAACGAGGTGATGCTCGAGGTCTGGCGCGGAGCGGCGCGCTTCCGCGGCGGCTCCTCCGTGCGCACCTGGATCCTCGGCATCGCCCACCACAAGACCGTGGACCGCATCCGGCGCCGCGTGCGCGACGGGTGGGTGCCCGAGGGCGAGGCCCCGGAGGCCGCGGAAGGCGCCGCGCCCGGCGGGCCGGACCCGGCGCCGGGGGAGGCGGTGATCGCGGCCGCCCAGGACGCCGATCTCCTGCGCCGCTGCCTGGAGCGCCTCAGCGGCCTGTTGCGCCAGGCGGTCTACCTGGCCTTCTTCGAGGACCGGAGCTATCCCGAGATCGCCCGCATCCTCGACTGTCCCGTGGGGACCGTGAAGACGCGCGTCTTCCACGCCAAGCGTGCCCTGCGCGAGTGCCTCGAGCGTCTCGCGGGCACCGATGGGGGGAGC
>WFOW01000370.1 GCA_015487895.1 Gammaproteobacteria bacterium
CGCCAGCTCCTGCCGGACCAGATCACGCTGCCGCTGCTGTGGGCGGGCCTGCTCTGGAATCTCACGCCCTGGGGCTTCGCCCCGCTCACAGACGCCGTCGCCGGCGCCGCGGCCGGCTACCTGCTCCTGTGGGGGGCCTATCACCTCTTCCGCCTCCTAACGGGCAAGGAGGGCATGGGCTACGGCGACTTCAAGCTGCTCGCGGCCATCGGCGCCTGGACCGGCTGGCAGATGCTGCCGCTGGTGGTCCTCGGCTCCTCGCTCGTGGGCGCGCTGGTGGGCGGCGCGCTGATCGCCCTCGGCCGCCAGGAGCGGCAGGTGCCCATCCCCTTCGGCCCCTTCCTCGCCGCCGCGGGCTGGGTCGCGCTCCTGTGGGGGCGCGAGCTGACGGGCGCCTACCTCCGCTGGGCGGGGCTCGGCTGAGCGCCGTGTCGGAAGGTGCCGCCCGCACGACCGGACGCCCGCTCGTGGTCGCGCTCACCGGCGGCGCCGGCGCCGGCAAGAGCGCGGCCGCCGCGGTGCTGCGCGACCTCGGCGTGCCCGTGCTCGACACCGACGACGTCTCGCGCGAGCTGACCCGCGCGGGCAGCCCCCTGCTCGCCGGGATCGCCGCGGCCCTCGGCCCCTGGGCCCTGCGGCCCGACGGGGCGCTCGACCGCGCCGCCGTCCGCCGCCGCATCCTCGCCGACGCCGTCGCCCGCCGCCGGCTCGAGGCCATCCTGCACCCGCGCATCCGCGAGCGCGTCGAGCGCTGGATCGCCGCCTGCCGGGCCCCCTACTGCGTGGTCGTGGTGCCGCTGCTGGTCGAGGCCGGCTGGACCGACCTCGCCGACCGCGTGCTCGTGGTCGACGCGCCCGAGGCGCTGCAGCGCGAGCGCCTGCGCAGGCGTGGGCTGTCCGGCCCCGAGATCGATGCTATGCTCAGGGCGCAGGCGGACCGGGCCACGCGCCTCGCGGCCGCCGACGACGTGGTCGTAAACGACCGCGATCTCGCGGCCCTGGCCGAGGCGCTGCGCGCGCTGCATGCGCGCTATCTCGCGCTGGCCCGCGCAAGCGGCACGGAGTAGCTCACCATGCGGGGAGGAGCCCGGCAGGCGGCCATGCGGCAGGAGCCGGCGTCCGGAACACGCGCCCACGCGCGGGTGGTCGTCTACGAGCAGCCGCTCAACGAGCGGGTGCGCACCCTGCTGCGCCTCGAGATGCTCTTCCGCCGCACGCGCCACAATCTTGCGAGATCCACGCCCTGGGACAGCCGCGCCGCCCTCGAGGGCCTGCTCGAGATCATGGCCATCACCGGGCGCAGCGACCTGCGCTCCGAGATCCTCAAGGAGCTCGAGCGGCTCGCCGGCGTCCTGGGCGAGCTCGCCAGCGACCCGCGTGTCGACCAGCAGCGGCTTGCGCGCGTGCTCGGGGAAATGGATGCGCTGGTCGACGTGCTGCGCCACGGCAACGGCCGCTTCGGCGACGCGCTCAAGGACAACGAGTTCCTCGCCGCCGTGCGCCAGCGCGTGGCCATCCCCGGCGGCACCTGCGGCTTCGACGTGCCGGCCCTGCAGTTCTGGCTCGAGCAGCCGCCGGAGCTGCGCCGGGGCGACCTCGAGGCCTGGCTCGCCGTCTTCGCCCCCGTGGAGACGGCGGCCGAGCTCATCCTGCGCCTCATCCGCGAGAGCGCGGTGCCCACGCGGGTCGTCGCCGAGGGCGGCTTCTTCCAGCGCAACCTCGAGGGCGGGCGCCTGTGCCAGATGGTGCGCGTCGGCCTCCCCGGCGGGCAGGGAATCTACCCCGAGGTGAGCGGCGGCCGCCACCGCGTCACGGTGCGTTTCCTCGAGCACGACATCCGCGGCGGGCGCCCGCGCCAGACCACGCGCGACGTGCCCTTCGACTTCACCTGCTGCACGCTCTGAGCGCCGCGGCCATGCCCGAGATCCGCAAGCCCCGCACGGTGCCCTGCCCGACCTGCGGGAGGCCGGTCCCCTGGGACGAGACGTCGCGCTGGCGCCCCTTCTGCAGCGAGCGCTGCCGCCTGATCGATCTCGGCGAATGGCTCGCCGAGACCCGCCGCATCCCGGGCGATGAGCCCGCGCCTTCCGGCAGCGAGCGGGAGCCGGGAAACGGGTGACAGGTCACGGTGGAGGGGTTGCGGG
>WFOW01000371.1 GCA_015487895.1 Gammaproteobacteria bacterium
AGGCCACCAAGACGCTGGACACGGTCGCCGGCATCATCGACCGCCTGATGGCCGCGCGCTTCGCGCGCGACTGCGCCCTCGTCGCCCTCGGCGGCGGCGAAGCCCGTGATGTCGCCGACGACGCCGCCGCCGAGGGCGACGAGGGCGCAGTCGCGCGCGAAGCGCGCGGCCATCAGGCGGTCGATGATGCCGGCGACCGTGTCCAGCGTCTTGGTGGCCTCGCCGTCCGGGAGCACCACGGTCTCGACCTCGAGGCCCTCGAGGGCGGGCAGCAGGCGCTCGAGGTGGAGCGGGCCCACGACCTCGTTGGTGACGACCATGGCCTGCGTGCCCCGCAGGCGCGGGCGCAGCAGGTCGGCGCGGCCGAGGAGGCCCGTGCCGATGTGGATGGGGTAGCTGCGCTCGCCGAGCTCGACCGTGAGCGTCCGCATCCGCTGGATACTCCGATCCATCCGCTGCGCGGATGGATCGGGGCTGAGGTGCTTCGCGGCCATTTCGCTTTTCCTTGTATAGCCATGCACATCCATGTGCATGAAATTTGCCGCGCCGTCCATGCCGCGGGGAAGCCCCGAAAAAATGGACTTTTTCGGGGCTTCCGGGTCACTATACCACCGCGTCGCCGGCCTCCGGCGCGGGGCCGGCGCGCTCGCCGGGCTTGGGCGGCGGCAGGCGGCGCACGATCTCGCCCACGACGCTGCGCACCCCCCGGCCGTCGGTCTCGACCACGAGGTCGGCGACCGCGCGGTAGAGCGGCTCGCGCACGGCCATGAGCTCGGCGAGCCGCGCGGCTGGGTCGGCCACCTGCAGCAGCGGGCGGCGCCGGTCGCCGCGCGTGCGCCGGAGCTGCTCGTCCACGCTCGCGTGCAGGTAGACCACGGTGCCGCGCGCGGCGAGCACGGCGCGGTTCGCCTCGTCGAGGACGGCGCCGCCGCCGGTGGCGAGCACGATGCCGGGCCGCAGCGTGAGCTCGGCGAGCACGCGGCGCTCGCGCTCGCGGAAGCCGGCCTCGCCCTCCACCTCGAAGATGTAGGGGATGTCGACGCCGGTGCGGCGCTCGATCTCGTGGTCGGCGTCGACGAACCCGAGGCCGAGGCGGCGCGCGAGCTGGCGCCCGACCGAAGTCTTGCCGGCCCCCATGGGGCCGACAAGGAAGATACGCCGCGCGGCGGTGGCCCTGCCCATGCCCCCCATGATGGCACACGCCCGGCCGGGGCCGGGCATGTGCGGCGCGCGGCGCCTCAGCGGGCCGCGACGTCGAGGCCTTCCTTGATGATCTTCGGCGTGACGAAGATGAGCAGCTCCACCTTCTCGTCGGTCTGCTTGCGGTTGCGGAACAGCGCGCCGACCACCGGCAGCTCGCCGAAGAAGGGCACGCGCTGGTACTCGTCCTTGCGCGTGCGCTCGTAGATGCCGCCGAGGACCACGGTCTCGCCGTTGTCGACCAGCACCTGGGTCTGCACCTCGCGCGTGTCGATGCTGGGCACGAAGCCGCCGGTGCCGGTCGGCACGTTCTCGCCCACCGCGTCCTTGGTCACGCGCAGGTCGAGGATGATGCGGTCGTCGGGCGTGATCTGCGGCGTCACCGAGAGGCTCATCACCGCCTTCTTGAAGGACACGGTGGTGGCGCCGCTCGCGGCCGCCTGCTGGTACGGGATCTCCACGCCCTGCTCGATGAGCGCCTCCTTCTGGTTGGCGGTGATGACACGCGGGGCCGAGATCACCTCGCCGCGCCCGTCGGCCTGCAGCGCGGAGAGCTCGAGCTGCAGCAGGTGCGTCCCCAGCTTGCCCACCGCCAGCCCCAGGGCCGCCGGCGTGCCCTGCGCGGGCGCCGCCGGCAGGTTGACGATCAGGCCCTCGCTGCCGGAGCCCGCCGGCACCTCGAAGGCCGTGACCGGATTGGTCGCGAGGTTGCCGGGGGCCGCGCCGCCGAGCCAGACCTCGTGCAGGGCCTCCGAGGTCTGGTGCCTGCTCCAGCCGAAGCGCGCGCCGAGGTCGCGGACGAAGTCGTCGTTGGCGATGACGATGCGCGACTCGATCAGCACCTGGCGCACCGGCACGTCGAGCTTGGCCACCAGGCGCCGGATCTCCTCGAGCTTCTCGGCGGTGTCCTGCACCAGCAGGATGTTGGTGCGCTCGTCCACCGTGACGCTGCCGCGCGGCGAGAGGATGGAGTTCTCCTTCTTCTTGAGCAGCGCGGCGATGTCCGCGGCCTTGGCGTAGTTGATCTGGATGAACTCGGCCCGCAGGGGGGCGAGCTCCTCGATCTGCTTGCGCGCCTCGAGCTCGAGCTTCTCGCGGGCGGCGATCTCCTCGCTCGGGGCGATCAGGATCACGTTGCCCATCTTGCGCATGGCCAGGCCCTTGGTCTTGAGGATGATGTCCAGGGCCTGGTCCCAGGGCACGTTCTTGAGGCGCAGGGTGATGCTGCCCTTGACGGTGTCGCTGACGACGACGTTGAGGCCGGTGAAGTCGGCGATGAGCTGCAGCACCGCCCGCACCTCG
>WFOW01000372.1 GCA_015487895.1 Gammaproteobacteria bacterium
ACCCCCGGCAGTATAGCGGGCCCGCCTCAGGGCCGGCACAGGGGCCAGGCTACGCGAAGCGCCTCCACCGTGCCCGCGACGTCGTGGACGCGGACGATCGCGGCACCCTTGCAGGCGGCGACCACGGCGGCTGCGACGCTCCCGTGCAGGCGCCGCTCCACCGGCGCGTCCCCGAGCAGGGCACCGATCATGGACTTGCGCGAGACGCCGACCAGCACCGGGAGGCCGGTCTCCACGAAGGCGTCCAGCCGGCGCATGAGGGCAAGGTTGTGCTCGAGCGTCTTGCCGAAGCCGAAGCCGGGATCGACGAGGATCCGCTCGCGCGGGATGCCGGCCGCCTCGCAGGCGGCGACGCGCTCGAGCAGAAAGGCGCGCACCTCGGCGACGACGTCGCGGTAGGCGGGGGCGCGCTGCATGGTGCGCGGCTCGCCCTGCATGTGCATCAGGCACACCGGCACCCCGAGCTCGGCCGCCGCCTCGAGCGCGCCCGGGGCGCGGAGGGCGCGCACGTCGTTGACGAGGCCCGCGCCCGCCGCCACCGCGGCGCGCATCACCTCCGGCTTGCTGGTGTCGACCGAGACGGGCACGGGGAGCTTCGCCGCGACGGCCTCGATCACGGGCACCACCCGCCGAAGCTCCTCCTCCGGCGGCACCGGGGCGGCGCCCGGGCGGGTGGACTCGCCCCCGACGTCGATGAGGTCCGCGCCCTCCTCGACCATGCGCCACGCGCGCTCGACCGCCGCCCCGGGGTCGAGGTAGCGGCCGCCGTCGGAGAAGGAGTCCGGCGTGACGTTGAGGATGCCCATCACGCGGGGGCGGTCGAGGACGAGCCGCCGCCCGCCGCAGTCGAGCTCACGCACCATGCCCTTTCCCGCCTCCACGCTCGCCCCGTGCGGCCGCCCGCCGGACCGCCGCGCCGCGCGCCGCTCCCGCCGCAAGAAAAAGGCCGGCGTCGCCGCCGGCCCCGCCGCTTCGCTCGCCGCCCGCGCCTCAGTGCTGGCTCGCCGGCCCGCCGATGGGGCCCTCGGCCGGGCGGTCGCGTCCCGGGCGCTTCGCCGCGCCCTCCGCCTCCGCCGCCGCGCCGCCGCGCCGCGGCTCGTCGTCGGACCAGCCCGCCGGGGGCCGCGGCGGGCGCCCCTCCATGATGTCGCGGATCTGGTCCGCGTCGATGGTCTCGTACCTCATGAGGGCCTCGGCCATCATGTGCAGCTTGTCCATGTTCTCCTCGAGGATGCGCCGCGCGCGCTGGTAGTTGCGCTCGACGATGGCCTTGACCTCCTCGTCGATCAGGTGGGCGGTCTCGTCCGAGAGCATCTTGTGGCGCGTGATGGCGTGGCCGAGGAAGACCTCGCCCTCCTCGTCGCTGTAGGCGAGCGGCCCGAGGCGGTCCGACAGCCCCCACTTGGTCACCATATTGCGCGCGATCTCGGTGGCGCGCTGGATGTCGTTCTGCGCGCCGGTGGTGATGCGCTCGGGCCCGAAGACCAGCTCCTCGGCCACGCGGCCGCCGAACAGGCTCGAGATCTGGCTCTCGAGGCGCCGCTTGGTGTAGCTGTGGCGGTCCTCCTCCGGGAGGAACATGGTCACGCCGAGCGCCCGCCCGCGGGGGATGATGGTCACCTTGTGCACCGGATCGTGCTCGGGCACCAGCAGGCCCACGATGGCGTGGCCGGACTCGTGATAGGCGGTGAGCTTCTTCTCCTCCTCGCTCATCACCATGGACTTGCGCTCGGCCCCCATCATGATCTTGTCCTTGGCCCTCTCGAAGTCCTCCATCTCCACCACGCGCTTGTTGGCGCGCGCGGCGAAGAGGGCCGCCTCGTTGACCAGGTTGGCGAGGTCGGCGCCGGAGAAGCCCGGGGTGCCGCGGGCGATGACGGAGGCGTCGACGTCGTCGGCCAGCGGCAGGCGGCGCATGTGCACCTTGAGGATCTGCTCGCGGCCGCGCACGTCGGGCAGCGGCACCACCACCTGGCGGTCGAAGCGGCCCGGGCGCAGCAGCGCCGGGTCGAGCACGTCCGGCCGGTTGGTGGCGGCGATGACGATGATGCCCTCGTTGCCCTCGAAGCCGTCCATCTCGACGAGGAGCTGGTTGAGGGTCTGCTCGCGCTCGTCGTGCCCGCCGCCGAGGCCGGCGCCGCGGTGGCGCCCGACCGCGTCGATCTCGTCGATGAAGATGATGCACGGGGCGTGCTTCTTGGCCTGGTCGAACATGTCGCGCACGCGCGAGGCGCCCACGCCCACGAACATCTCGACGAAGTCCGAGCCCGAGATGCTGAAGAAGGGCACCTTGGCCTCGCCGGCGATGGCCTTGGCGAGCAGCGTCTTGCCGGTGCCGGGCGGGCCCACCATGAGCACGCCGCGCGGGATCTTGCCGCCCAGGCGCTGGAACTTGCCGGGATCGCGCAGGAACTCGACCAGCTCGGCCACCTCCTCCTTGGCCTCGTCGATGCCGGCGACGTCCGCGAAGGTGACCTTGACCTGGTCCTCGCTGAACATGCGCGCACGGCTCTTGCCGAAGGACAGCGCCCCGCGGCCGCCGCCCCCGCCCTGCATCTGGCGCATGAAGAAGATCCACACGCCGATGAGCAGCAGCATGGGGAACCAGGAGATGAAGATCTGGGTGAGCAGCGACTGCTGCTTGGGCGGCGCGGCCTCGATCTCGACGCCGGCCTCGAGCAGGTCGCCGATCAGCCCCGGATCGCCCGGGCTGTAGGTGGTGAAGCGCTCGCCCGTGCGCGTCACGCCGCGGATGGTGCGGTCCTCGATCTTGACGCGCGCCACGTTGCCCTCGCGCACCTGGGCGATGAACTGGCTGTAGCTCATCGGCGCGGCGGCCGGCCCCGTCGGCGCGAAGTTGTTGAACACCGACATGAGGACCACCGCGATGATGATCCACAGGATCAGGTTCTTGGCGAGATCGTTCAAGGCGTAAACCTCTGATTTCCGAAGGCTATTCGGCCCAACGGCCCTCCGTCGCTTAGACCTTACACGATCCGGTGGTTCCCCGCCACCAGATAGAGCTCGCGCGAGCGCGCCCGCGAGGCCGGCGGCTTGCGCAGGCGCACGCGCCCGAAGCGCCCGCGCGCCTCGCGCACGAAGCCGTCCAGGCCCTCGCCCTGGAAGACCTTGACCACCAGCGCGCCGCCCGGCCGCAGGACGCGCCCCGCAAGGTCCAGGGCGAGCTCGGCCAGCGCCATCGCCCGCGGCTGGTCCACCGCCACCACACCCGAAAGGTTGGGCGCCATGTCCGACAGCACAAGGTCCACCGGCTCCTGCCCCAGCACATGCAAGAGCCGGTCCAGCACCTCCGGGTCCTCGAAGTCGCCCTGCACGAAGGTCACGCCCGGGATGGGCTCCATCGGCAGGCGGTCCAGGGCCACCACCCGCCCCCGGGGGCCCACGCGGCGGGCGGCATAGGCCGACCAGCTCCCGGGGGCGGCGCCCAGGTCGACCACCCGCATCCCGGGCCGCAGCAGGCCCTCCTGCCGGTCGAGCGCCTCGAGCTTGAAGGCCGCGCGCGAGCGCTCGCCCTCGGCCCGCGCGCGCCGGACGTAGGGGTCGGCGGCGTGGGCGGCCGCCCACCGGCGCGTGCGCCGTCGCCGGCGCCCGCTCATCCACTCCCCTCCCGGCCGCGGCGCGCGGCCGCGAGCACGCGCCGCGCGCGCCAGACCAGCCACGCCGCGGCGGCAAGGCCGTAGCCGCCGAGGAGCAGGATCTGGCCGCCCGCTCCCTCCGCGAGCCGCGGGTGCGCGATCAGCAGGACGAGCCCGACCACCAGCAGCACGCCGAGCTCGAGCTTGACGGGATTGAGCGGGCTCGGCCCCACCCGCAGGCCCCGGCG
>WFOW01000373.1 GCA_015487895.1 Gammaproteobacteria bacterium
GGAGGTGCTGCGAGGCCGGCCCGCGGGTCCTGTCGGCCGCCACCTCGCGCGCGCCGTCCTCGGCCGGATGGGACGCCGCGGCGAAGATGGGGCGAGGGAGCCCGGCCTGCGGGCGCACGCGCAAGGCCTCCGCCGGCCGCCACCCCCGTGCCGTGTGCCATCCCGGCCGCGCCGGGGCCCTCGATGCGAGGCCCGGGCGAGAGGCCCTTACGAGAACCTGCCGCTCGGGCGCGAAGCGGAACGCGACACCGTAGCCGCCACGCCGCCCCGTCCCTCCCAAGCGAACCGCAACGTAACCGTTCAACCCCTGGCTCTCGGGATGTGCGGTAGCACACGTCCGGGGGGATCGACGCAGGGGCGTGGATGTGATCAAAGGTAGGGGTGTCGCTCGAGGACGCAGTCGCCCGCATCGCCGAGCTGGTAGCGCTGGTGACCGCGCTCGAGGAGCAGAATCGGGAGCTGCGCAAGGCTCTGGCCGCCAGCGTGGCCGAAAACGGGGAGCTTCGGGCGAAGCTCGAAGAACTCCTCGAATTGCTCGGGCAGGACTCGAGAAACTCCCACAAGCCGCCGTCTTCCGACGGACCAGGGGCCGCCGCGCGCAAGGGCAAGCAGACGAAGCTGACCAAGCCGAAGAGCGGGCGCAAGCGCGGCGGTCAGAAGGGGCACCGGGGCGCGAAGCGGCAGATGTTCGAGGCGGGTGACGTGGACAACGTGGTCGACCTGTTCCCCCCGAAGTGCTCGGGCTGCGGCGACGACCTACCCAAGACCCACGACCCCGACCCGCGCAGGCATCAGATGGTCGACATCGGCGACAAAGGGCGGGTCGTTACGGAGTGGCGCAGGCACCAGGTGCGCTGCCCTCGCTGCGGCGCCCACACCCGCGCCGACTACGACCCCACGGTCATCCCCGCCTCGCCCTTCGGATCGCGCCTGTGCGCCGTCGTCGTGATGTTGATTGGCGGCTACCACCTCAGCCGCCGCCAGACGTCACGACTGCTCCGGGAGCTGTTCGGGGTTTTCGTCAGCGTGGGCTCGGTCAGCAACATCGAGGCCCGGGCGACGTCGGCCCTGGAACCGGCGGTGGAGGAAGCCGCACGCCAGGTCGACGACGCGCCGGTCAAACACGCGGACGGAACAACCTGGTTGCTGGCGGGTATGACCAAGGTCCTGTGGACGGTTGCCAGCGCGGGTGCGACCGTGTTTCGGATCCTCGACGACGGCACGCAACGGACGATCGAGCGTTTGTTCGGTAAGCGAACGGGGATCCTGGTCAGCGACCGGGCGTCGGTGTTCGGGTTCTGGGCGATGGCGAGGCGGCAGGTGTGTTGGGCCCATCTGCTGCGGAAGTTCGTGGCCTTTTCGCAGCGCGCGGGGCCGGCGGGGCGCATCGGCCGCGAACTGGTCGACTACGCGGTGCTCATGTTCCAGTACTGGCACGACTTCAAGGCCGGTCGACTGACCCGCGACGAGCTGTCGTCCTGGATGCGTCCGGTGCAGCAGCACATGGAGGCGCTCCTCGAGCGCGGCAAGAACGCCGAGATCCGCCGGCTCTCGGGGTCGTGCGAGGACATCCTCGCGCACCGCGAGGCGTTGTGGACGTTCGTGACGCAAGAAGGCGTGGAGCCGACGAACAACCACGCCGAGCAGCAGCTACGCCGCTTCGTGATCTGGCGCAAGTGCTGCTACGGCTGCCAGAGCGAGCGGGGGCTTCGATTCGCCGAGCGGGTGATGACGGTGGTGTACACGTGCCGCAAGCAGGGGTTGAACGTGCTCGACTTTCTGGTGCGCACGCTAAGGGCCCACCGACAGGGGACGGCGCCGCCGTCGTTGTTCGCGGGTGCGGGTGCGTCGGCCTGAGCGGCGCGGGTCGCGGTCAGGTTGCCGAGTCCGCGGATGCGGGGGCCGGGAAGTAGCGCATACGGTGGTATGCGCCGACGGTCCGGACCCGTCCCGCGCGTCTGAGTTGCCGCATGGGCGTATCGAGTTCCTGCACCGGCCGTCCGAGGGCGTCGGCGAGGGTTCTGATCGAGGAGCCGGGCAGCCGGCGAACCGCATCCGACAGCGCGTCCCGCAGCTCGGCGAGTTCTGCGGCGCTGCGGCGCTGCGCGGGGGCCGACCGTTTCGCCCGCGCGCCCTGCCGCCGCGTGGGTGGCGCCGCAGCGGGCGTTCCCCCGGCCCCGGCAACCGCCCGCACCACGGCCTGCTGCGCATCGCACTGCACCTGCGCGAGGTAGCCCCGCACCAAGCGCTCGATCTCGGTCATGAGTTCTTCGTGGGCCTTCGGCGTCTTCATGCCCCCCACCTCCCACACCAACCCCACCGGCTCAATCCGGGGGGTGAACGGTTACCCGCGATCCCGAGGCCGAACCCGAGCCCGAGCCCGCCGAAGCGCCCGATGCGAGGCACGGACGCTGCGATAGCGGTACACCGAGCCGCCCCGGCGCGAAGCGGAGCGGGACGCTGGAGGTGCGGCGTGGCGGACCCGCGGGTCCTGTCGGCCGCCACCTTGCGCGCGCCGTCCTCGGCCGGATGGGGCGAAGGCGGCGAGGGTGGAACAGCCGAGCCCGGCCTGCGGGCGCACGCGCAAGGCCTCCGCCGGCCGCCACCCCCGGGCCGTGGTCCACC
>WFOW01000374.1 GCA_015487895.1 Gammaproteobacteria bacterium
AGGCCGCATGCGCGCGCCCCCGCCCCGCCCGCGGCAGCCCGCGCGGGGTCGGCTCCACCAGCCCGCCCGCGGGCGCGAGCGCGCGGCGCGGACGCCAGCGCGGCCGCACCGGCGTCAGCGCGATGACGCGCTTGCGCGCGAGCACGACGTAGACGGCCCCGAGCACCGGCCAGGCGCGGGCCCCGGCCCGCTCCAGGAAGCCCAGACGCCGCAAGAGGCCGGCGCGGCGCGCGGGGGGACGGAAGAAGGCGCGGCGGGTGGCGAGCACGTCGAAGCCGAGCAGCGAGAGCCAGTCGTGCAGGCGCCCCACCGTCAGGCGCCGGCCGCACCACGGCGCGCCCGGGCCGCGCGCCAGCGCCCAGCGCGCGCCCCACAGGCTCAGGGGATTGAAGCCCAGCACCACGAGGTGCCCCTCCGGCACCAGGACACGCTCGGCCTCGCGCAGCGTCTCGTAGGGATCGGGCTCGAAATCGAGCGCATGCGCCAGGACGACGGCGTCGACGCTGTCGGCGCGCAGCGGCAGGGCGGCGCTGCGCGCCTGCAGGGCCGCCCCGCCCGCCGTGCCGTCCAGGTCCACCAGCACCCGGTGACGGATGGCGCAGCCCTCGAGGGCCTCGCGCGCGGGGCAGACGCCCACCACCAGCAGGTGGTAGCCGAAGACGCCCTCGAGCGCCCGGCGCAGGAGCGCCCCCTCGGCCTCGGCGAGGCTGCGGCCCGGCTCGCGCGCGTACCAGGCCCGGAGCTCGGCCCACGGAGCCCCGCCGCAGGGCCTGTAGCTTCGCAGCAGCCACATCACGCTCGTCCCCGCCCCGCCACCTCGCGTCGGAAGGCTGCCGTTGACCCTGGCATGGCCGGCCTGAGAGGCTATTGTGCCATGGGGGGTCGTGCCCCGGCGTGTGAGAAAGGGCACGGCTTGTGCATGGGGAAGGCGGTAGCATCCGCCACGGACCGCCCGCCGATGCGGTCCGTCCGGACGAGATAGGGAGGCAGGGACGGAGTGGGCAAGCCGCATCCAGGAGCCGGGGCCGCGCTCGCGGCCGCGCTCGCGGCGCTGCTGGGCGCCTGCTCGGCCCACAACCCGGCGCGCCCGCCGCAACCGGCGCCCCCCGCGGCGCCCGCCTCCGGCAGCACCGCCGGCGGGAGCTGCCTGCCTCCCGTCTCCGCGGCCGAACGCACGCCCCGCCCCCTGCCGGGGGCCCGTATCCAGGCCGCCGAGCTGGGTCTCGCGGGGCCGGCGGCGGGCGGCCCGGCGCAGCGCTGCGGCGCGCCTGCGCCTGGGACCGGACCGGCTCCCCTGGCCGGCGCCCCGGTCCCGCCCGAGCCGGCACCGGACGACGGCGAGCGCGACGGCCCGCCGCACGCCAGCGACCAGCCGCCCGCAGCCACCGCCGCGGCCCGGCCGGCGAACGCCGGCGACGGGACGCCACGGGCCGCCGAGCCGCCCCCATCCGGCGTCCCGAACCTCTGGGACCGCATCCGCGCGGGGCTGCGCCTGCCCGTGCCGGACCACCCGCGCGTGCGGCGCGAGCTCGCCTGGCTCATCCGCAACCCGGACTATCTCGAGCGCGTCAGCCGGCGCGCGCGTCCCTTCCTGCGCCACATCGTGGCCGAGGTCGAGGCGCGCGACATGCCGCTCGAGATCGCCCTGCTGCCCGTCGTGGAGTCGGCCTTCCAGCCCTTCGCCTACTCCCACGGGCGCGCCGCCGGCATCTGGCAGATCATCCCGGGCACGGCGCGCCGCCTCGGCGTGCGCATGAGCTGGTGGTACGACGGGCGTCGCGACATCGTCGAGTCCACCCGGGCCGCCCTCGACTACCTCGAGCGGCTGCACGCGCACTTCGGCGGCGACTGGCTGCTCGCCCTCGCCGCCTACAACGCCGGCGAGGGCAACGTCGACCGCGCCATCGCCCGCAACCGCCGCCGCGGCCGCCCGACGGACTTCTGGCACCTGCGCCTGCCGCGCGAGACGCGCACCTACGTCCCGCGGCTGCTCGCCGTGGCCGCGGTGGTGCGCGAGCCCGCACGCTACGGGATCGCCCTCGCGCCGATCCCCGACGAGCCCCACCTCGCGGTGGTGCCCACCGGCGGCCAGATCGATCTCGCGCTCGCGGCGCGGCTCGCCGACATGACCCTCGAGGACCTCTACCGCTACAACCCCGGGCTCAACCGCTGGGCCACCGACCCGCACGGCCCCCACCGCCTCGTGCTGCCGCGCGACCGCGCCGCGGCATTCGAGGCGCGGCTCGCCGAGATTCCCCCGCACGCGCGCGTGCGCTGGACGCGCCACCGCGTGCGACGCGGCGAGACGCTCGGCCACATCGCGCGGCGCTACCGGGTCACCGTCGCGGACATCCGCCGCGTCAACCGGATCCGCGGCCACCTCATCCGCGCGGGCCAGAGCCTGCTCATCCCGGTCGCCTCGCAGGGGCGCGCCGCCTACAGCCTCAGCGCGGACGCGCGCCGCGCGCGCCTGCGCGCCACGCCGCGCGGCGACCGCAAGGTCGTGCACCGCGTCCGACGCGGCGACACCCTGTGGGACATCGCGCGCGCCTACGGCGTGTCCGTGCGGCGGCTGGCGCGCTGGAACGGCCTCGCCCTGCGGGACCCCCTGCGGCCCGGCGACACGCTGGTCGTCTGGCTGCGCGACGGCGGGGCGCGCGCCGCCCGCCCCGTCTCCGCCGCCGCCGTGCTCCCCGAGGAGACGCGGCGCACCATCCACTACGTCGTGCGGCGCGGCGACTCGCTTTCGCGCATCGCGCGCCGCTTCCGGGTGAGCGTGCGTGACCTCGTGCGCTGGAACGGCCTGCGCCTGGGCGACTACCTCCGGCCGGGCCAGCGCCTCAAGGTGCACGTCGACGTCACGCGCCTCGGCACCGGCTGAACGGAATCGACGAGTGGCGGGAGACGGGAGACGGGAGACAGGTGACGGGTGACAGGGCACGGTGTACAGGCCACTGTAAACCGTAACCTGCAACCTGCAACCTGGCCTTGTGGAAGAAGCCCCGAGGCGGGTCACAGCTTGCAGGATACGGTGTACGGTCACCCGTCTCCCGTAACCCGTCTCCCGCACACTCCACGAATGTGGAAGCGGCTTCCAGCCGCAACCGCCTGCGGCGGCAGAGACGAGAGACGGGGGGCGGGAGGCGAGAGATGGAGCGCCCTTCCTCGCTCGGGGCTCGAAGCCCCGAGGCGGGTCACAGCTTGCAGGATACGGTGTACGGTCACCCGTCTCCCGTAACCCGTCTCCCGCACACTCCACGAA
>WFOW01000375.1 GCA_015487895.1 Gammaproteobacteria bacterium
GCGGCCGGGGGAGCATGAACATGGAGCGTGCGCGGGCGACTGCGGCAGCATCGCTGACGGGCGCCCGCGCCCGTACGAGGCGCCGCCGCCCAACCGGGGCGGCCCGGAAGGCCTGTCGCCGGTCGAGGCGCGGGTGGTGCGCGTCGAGACGGCACGCGCCATCAAGGCGGCCGGTCGGCAGGCCGGGGACGCGTGGCTCGGCTGGGCCGACTACGTGCTCGAGCCGCCCACCATCCCGTGGCAGCGGCTGCTGCGCACCGCCGTGCAGCGCCGCGTGCAGGCAGCGCGGGGGCGCGCAGATTACACCTACGCGCAACCGTCGCGCCGCCAGCGCCCCGGCGTCATCCTGCCCGGCATGGTGGCGCCCGCCGCCAGCGTGGCGCTGGTGATCGACACCAGCGCCAGCATGAGCAGCGCGGAAGCGCGCCGCGCCCTCAGTGAGGCTGAGGGCATCGTCCGCGCGGCCGGCGCTCCGGTGCGCGTCATCTGGTGCGACACTCGCGCGCACGACGGCGGCGCGCACCAGTCGATGCGGCGGGCTGCGCGCGAGGCGCGCGGGGGCGGCGGGACCGACATGGCCGCAGGCATCCGCGCCGCGCTCGAGGGCCGCCCGCGTCCGGCGTGCGTAGTGGTCCTCACGGACGGCTGGACGCCATGGCCGGACCGCGCACCAGGCGTCCCGGTCATCGTGGGTGTCATCGGTGGAGACGGGGCGCCCGAGCCGCCCACCTGGGCGCGCACCGTGCGCATCCCAGTAGAGGAGACACGTCCATGAGCGAACTCTACGACGTGCCCGGCCCGCACCTGGTGCTGACGCCGGGTCAGGCCGCCCGCCGCACGGGGCGCGGCACCCGCACCACCCGTCTGCGCGCCCGCGATCAACAGGCCGAGCGCCTGCTGGACGCGTGCGCCGCCGCTGGCATGTCTCTGTGGACGGAGCGCCCGCGCGAGCGGCGCGTGGAGCGGGTGGCGGGCACCCGGACGCCGGACATCGCGGCGCGGCGCGTAGTCCTGAGGCGCCTGGCGCGCCTGGGGAGCCGGGCCCTAGGCGCGCCCTACCTGGGCTATCGGTGGCGGCTGGCGCTGGCTGGCCGCCGCGCCATCCGCGCCCGGGCGCTACTGGCTCCCGGGAGAGCAAGAGGGACACACCATGACTGACCGTGCAGCAGTGATAGCCGCCCACGTCGAGAGGCGGCGGCCATGGATGGGTCCACGGGCCGCGTGGTGGGCTGTCCTGCGGCCCGTGGCCGAGTGCGTCCGATCAGTTCCCGAGTCAGCCCCCGAGCTGCTGCGCCTGCCCCGCGTCCGGGCGGCGCTGCGCGCCTCGCTCGCGCACCATCGGCGGGCCCGGCGCTCGTGGCGGCGCATCCTCACTGAGCGCCGCCACCTGCTCGCGGGGCTCTACACCGGCCCAGTGGCGCTCGTGGTGGCCGAGCCCGGCAGCAGAGAGGCCCGAGGAGACGAGCTGTGGAGGCGGTACAGGCTCTACCTGAGCCTTGCGGCGACCGGGCACGAGGGGCGCCCCGCCGACCAGGATGCGCTACCCGACCGGCTGCGCATGGCGTGGAGCGCGGCCGACATGCGCGAGCGGTGGCGGCTCGCGCGCCGAGGAGCGCGGCTGCTGCGCGCCCACGCGCTGCTCGACACGGGCGGCCGGGGGAGCATGGAGGGGGGCGCATGATGGTTACCGACCAGGCACAGACGGTCCTGGTGACCGTCCGACCACGCACGCTCGCCGAGGCGGAGACCCTGGGTGCGCGGTGGGCCCGCCGACTGGCCACCTTGGAGGGACGACCAGCGCGGCACGGCAGGTCGGTATACGACTGGATGTACGTAGACACGGCCGTGTCCTACGCGCTGTGCAACGCGGCGAACAACTCGCGCGCCTCCGCGTGGCGCCTGGGCGCCATCAACGCGACCTCACGCTCGCCCGCCCGCCAGCGGTGGCTCGTGCAGGGAGCCCGCGAGCCGCTGCCGCCCGCGTGGCGGGCCCTGCTGGCCGTTGCGCGCGAAGCCCGCGCGGCCGCAACGCTGGGCGGCGCCAGCCGCCACCCGCGCCGCTAGAAGGATCAAGATATGAGCCTGCGGCTGCGCGACTCAACCGCGCGCTCCGGCCGCGCCCACCGCCGCCAAGTTGCGGCCATGCAACAAACGTTGCGCGCGCTCGGCGCCGCGCCGTGGCGATGG
>WFOW01000376.1 GCA_015487895.1 Gammaproteobacteria bacterium
CAGGGCCGGTGCGGGGAAGCGCTCGCCTCGCGTCGAGGCGTGTCCGTCCGCAGCGCCACCCGCAGCGCGGGCGGCGCCGGGGGCGGGGCGGCGACGGCGCCGCCCGGCCGTGGGGCGCCGGCGGGCGCCACGAGCAGGGCGAGGTGCAGGCAGGCCGAGCCCGCCAGCGCCACCGCCATTGCACGTTCGCCGGTCATCGCCCCCCGCCGGTCTCCGGCCGGTAGCGCACCGAGAGGTAGGCGGAGCGGCCCGGAGTGTTGTACCCGTAGGCGAGCGCATAGTCGCGGTCCGTGAGGTTCTCCGCCCGCACCTCCAGCAGGAGCCCGCGCCCGAGCGGCAGGCGCGCGGCGGCGTTGACCAGCGCGTAGCCCGGAAGCTCCGCACCGTAGTCCTTGCGCCGGCCGACAGCGAGGAGCTCCACGCGCGCGGCGCCGCGGGCGAGCCGGCGCTCGAGCACGAGCGCGCCCTTGCGGCGCGGCCGCCGCAGGAGGTCTTTCCCGGTGTCGAGGTCGCGCGGACGCTGCAGGGTGAGCGTGAGCCGGGCGCGCCAGGCCTGGAAGGCCGCGTCCCACTCGGCCTCGATTCCCTCGATGCGCGCCTTCTTGACGTTGGTCGCTTGGTAGGCGGTGCCCTGGTAGGCAATGAGGTCGCGCACGTCCGTGCGATGGACGGACAGCGCGAGCCGGTGGGCGCCGGCACGCACTCGCAGGCCGGTCTCGGCCGTGCGCGAACGTTCGGGATCGAGATCCGGATTTCCCGCATAGAAGCCGGAGAAGCCCGGGTGATAGAGCTCGTTCAGCGTCGGCGCACGGAAGGCGGTCCCGAAGCTCGCATAGGCATGAAGCCTTGGATCTGCCGTCCACCCCAGGGCTACGCTGCCCGTGGTATGGCGACCGAAGGCGCTGTGGTCGTCGGTTCGCAGCGCGAGGTCGGCCGACAGCGGTCCGCGCCCGGTCTGCCACTGGACGAAGACGGCCCCGTTGCGGATCGTGCGGTCGAACACCATGCCGCCGCCGGCGAGGCTGCGGTTGTAGGCCTCGTCGCGGTACCACGAGAGCCCCAGCGTGAGCAGCCCTGCGGTGAGGTCGAGGTCGTGCTGCCAGTCGACGGTGGTGCGGCGCGTCTCGATCTGCGAGCTGCCGCGGGTGACGAGCAGGTCACGGGCGGCACCGATGCGCAGGCCGTGGGCCCAACGTTCCGACACCGGCCCTTCCACGGTCACGCTCAGCGTCCGGTTCACGCTGTCGCTCACGCCCTTGTCGAATTCGGTGCGCGCATCGGCGCGCCACAGCCGTGCATCGAGGCGCTGGTCCGCACCCAGCGGCACGGTGAGCGAGAGCGTGGCGCTGCGGTTGCGGTAGCCGTCGTCGTCCGGGTCGTAGGAGAAGCCCGCCGGATTCTGGGCGGAGAATCCGCCCACGCGCTCGACGCTCGCCTGCACGCCGAGACGCGCGCGTTCGCCGAGCGCGATGCCGGCCTCGGCCCGGCGGGTGCCGTAGCTGCCGGCGAGCAGCCGCCCGTCGGGCCCGCGCGGCCTGCGCGTGAAGATCTGGATCACGCCGCCGATGGCGTCCGAGCCCCAGAGGCTGGCGCGCGGGCCGCGCACGATCTCGATGCGCTCGACCTGCGCGAGGTCGAGGTGCGCCCAGGCGAATCCGCCCGTGGTGGCGGAGGCGGCGCGCACGCCGTCGATCAGGACCAGCACGTGGTTCGAGTTGGTCCCGCGCAGGAAGACGCTCGTGGTCTGGCCCGGCCCGCCGTTGCGGGCGAGATCGAGGCCCGCCTCGAGGCGCAGCAGCTCGAGGAGGTCGCGGGCCTGGCTGGCCTCGATGGCCTCGCGCTCGATCACGGTGACGGAGGCCGTGGCCTCGTCGGCCGAGACTGGCGTGCGGGTGGCCGTCACCACGACGGGCGCGCTCTCGGCGGGCTGGGCCGGGAGCTGCGCCGGGAGGGCGGCGAGGCCGAGCAGGGCGGCCGCGGCGGGCCGCGGGCGTGGGTGCGGCATGTCTGGTCTCCCCCTGTGTGCCGTTCGTGTCGTGCCGGGCGCGCGCGGCGCACGGGGAAGGGTACGGATGCGGACGGCGGAGGCTTCCGGCTGCGCCGCTGCCCGCCCGCTGCCGCCCGCCGTGCCGGGGCTCGGCCGGGCGCGGGGGCTCGGCGCTGGTGCGGGAGCGAGCCGCTTCGCCTGCGGCGCTCCCCGCGACCAGGCGCTGCGCGCCCCCGTGTCCGCGCCGCCCACCGCGGCGCCGCGCGCGCTCGCACCAGGCCGGTCTCCGGGCTCGCAGGCGGGTCTCCGCGGAGACCCCGGCGGACCGCCTTCCCGTCCTCGCCGGACAGTGGCGTCGTGGCCCGCCTTCGCCTGCCTACCGTTGCGGGGGCAGCGCCGGACTTGCCCGCCCCGGAGGGGCGCGGCGCACCGGTCTTCCCGTTTCACCCCGCGGACGCGGACGGCCCGCGGGGCACCTGGTGCGGTCGGCGCCAAGCATAGCGCAGCCTGGCAGCGCGGTGCGAGCGGGACGGTGCCCGATGCGGGCGCGGGCGATGCATGAGGCGCCGCACGTCAGAAAAGGACGGACGGTGAGCGGCCCGCGGTGAACGGCTTGTGCCGTGCCACCGCGTCTGGCTCGGGCCTCGCGTGGGGGCGCGCCCCTGGCCTACGCCGTGGCGGCGGCGGCGCCGGAGCCCTGCTCGGGCGGCTGCAGGGCGGCCTCGAGCGCCTGGTCGACGTTCTCGACCCAGACGAGCTCGAGCTTCTCGCGCGCGTGCTCCGGGATCTCCTCGTAGTCGCGGCGGTTGCGCGCCGGCAGGATCACGCGGGCGATGCCCGCGGTGTGGGCCGCGAGCACCTTCTCCTTGATGCCGCCGACGGGCAGCACCAGGCCGCGCAGCGTGATCTCGCCGGTCATGGCGGTGTCGGCCCGCACGCGGCGGTCGGTCAGCAGCGAGACCAGCGCGACGAAGATGGCCACGCCGGCGCTGGGGCCGTCCTTGGGGATGGCGCCCGCCGGCACGTGCACGTGGATGTCGCTCTCCTCGAAGACCTCGCGCGGGATGCCGAGGCGCTCGGCGCGCGACTTGACGAGGCTGAGCGCCGCCTGCGCGCTCTCCTTCATGACGTCGCCGAGCTGGCCCGTGAGGATCAGCTTGCCCTTGCCCGGCACGCGCGTGGCCTCGATGAAGAGCAGGTCGCCGCCGACCGGCGTCCAGGCGAGCCCCGTGGCCACGCCCGGCACGCTCGTGCGCATGGCCACCTCGTTCTCGTGCTTCGGCGGGCCGAGGATGGCCGGCAGGTCGTCGGCGTCGATCCGCATGCGCTCGGCCTTGCCCTCGGCGACCTGCATGGCCACATGCCGGCACACGGCGCCGATCTGGCGCTCCAGGTTGCGGCAGCCCGCCTCGCGGGTGTACTCGCGGATGATGCGCCGCAGGGCCGCCTCCGTGATCTCGCACTGCCCGGGCTCGAGGCCGGCGGCCTCGAGCTGGCGCCGCACGAGGTAGCGGCGCGCGATCTCGAGCTTGTCGTCCTCGGTGTAGCCCGGCAGCTCGATGACCTCCATGCGGTCGCGCAGCGGCGCCGGGATCTGGTCGAGCACGTTGGCCGTGCAGATGAACATGACCTTGCTGAGGTCGAAGGGCACGCCGAGGTAGTTGTCGCGGAAGGTGCCGTTCTGCTCCGGGTCGAGCACCTCCAGCAGGGCCGCGGCCGGGTCGCCGTGGAAGCCGGCGCCGAGCTTGTCGACCTCGTCGAGCATGAGGACGGGGTTGCGCGTGCCCGCCTTGCGGATGGCCTGGATGATGTTGCCCGGCATGGCGCCGACGTAGGTGCGGCGGTGGCCGCGGATCTCGGCCTCGTCGTGCACGCCGCCCAGGCTGACGCGCTCGAAGGCGCGCCCCAGGGCGCGCGCGATGCTCTTGCCGAGCGAGGTCTTGCCGACGCCCGGGGGCCCGACGAAGCACAGGATCGGGCTCTTGCCCTCGGGGTTGAGCTTGCGCACCGCGAGGTGCTCGAGGATGCGGCGCTTGACCTTCTCGAGGTCGTAGTGGTCCTCGTCGAGCACCCGGCGCGCGCGCTCGAGGTCGATGGTCTCCTCGCTCAGCCTCGACCACGGCAGCTCGATGAGCCAGTCGAGGTAGGTGCGCAGCATGCCGTGCTCGGCCGCGGCCTCCGGCATGCGCTCGAGGCGGCGCAGCTCCTTGCGCGCGTGCTCGAGCACCTCCTCGGGCATGCCCGCCTCCTCGATGGCCTTGGCGAGCTCGGCGATCTCGGTGTCCTCCTCGCCCTCGCCGAGCTCCTTCTGGATGGTCTTGAGCTGCTCGCGCAGGAAGTACTCGCGCTGGCGCTCGTCGATCTTTTCCTTGGTCTGCTGCTGGATCTCGCGCGAGAGCCGCAGCACCTGCACCTTGCGCGTGACGAGCTCGAGCACCAGGCGCAGGCGCTCGCGCAGGTCGAGCGTCTCGAGGATGCGCTGCTTCTCCTCGGGCGTGAGGTCCAGGTAGCCTGCCGCGAGGTCGGCGAGGGTGCCGGGCACGTTGAGGCTCTGCACCGCGGCGACGAGCTCGGCCGGCGCCTCCGGCATGAGCTTGAGCGCCTCGAGCACCTGCTCCTTGAGGTTGACGCCCAGGGCCTCGATCTCGGGGTCGGCGGCCTGCGGCTCGGGCAGGGCCTCGTAGCGCGCGGCGAGGAAGGGCAGGCCCGGCGCGAGCTCGCCGAGCCGCAGGCGCTGCTCGCCCTGGACGATGATGTGGTGGCTGCCGTCGGGCGTGGTGACGTAGCGCAGGATCTTGGCGAGCGTGCCGACGCTGTGCAGGCCCTCGGGCCCCGGCTCCTCCTCCTCCGGGTCCTTCTGCATCGCCAGCGCCACGGGCCGCTCCCCGTGCACCGCGGCCTGCGCCGCGGCGATCGAGCGCCGCCGCCCGATGGTGAGCGGCACCACCATGCCCGGGAACACCACCGTGTTGCGAAGGGCGATGACGGGCAGCACGTCGGGAGGCAGCAGGCTGCCGGCGCCCTCGCCGGACGGCGCCTGCGCCGCACCGGCCTCGCCCGTCCCGCTCGCGCCCTCCTGGCGCCGCCGTTCCTGCTCGTGCTCGCTCATCGTCTCACCCGCGCTTGCGCAGCCTCAGGTAGAGGCAGCCGTGCAGCAGCTCGTGCCGGTCCGGGACCAGCCCGCTGCCGATCTCGATGCGGCGCTCGAAGCGCCCGTAGGGGATCTCGAGCCGGCGGATGGCGGCCGAACGGGCGTCCGCCGGCAGGCGCCGCTCGCCGCGGATGACGACGGCGCCCGGCTCGGCCTCCACCTGCACGCGCTCGGGCGGCACGCCCGGCAGGGCGGCGACGACCCACACGGCCTCCTCGGTCTCGTAGACGTCCACCGGCGGCTCCCACGCCGGCCGCGCGCCTCCGCCGGGGCCGGGCTCGAAGAAGCGGCGCTGGAGGCGCTCGACCCGCGCGAGCATCGCCAGCGCCTGGTCCCACATCAGCGACTCGATGTCCCGTGGCGGCATTCCTTCCCCCGTCCGGACAATGGCCTGGGTGCGCTCCCGGCGGAGCACAACCCCGATATATGGGCGCCGGCGGGGCTTTCCACCCTGCCGGAGGAGCAGGCTCAGGAGGCGGCGGCCGTGGTGGGCTGCGGCATGGCGGGGGCGCGCTCGCCCGTGAGGAGATAGCGGATCAGGTCGCGCACGGGGCGGATCTCGTGCCCGAAGGGCAGCGGCCCCGCGCCGCGGAAGAAGAGGCCTTGGCCGACATGGCCGCGCTGGGCGGCGGCGAGCCGCGCCTCGATGCAGAACTGGCCGGCGGCGGGGTTGCCGTCCTTGAAGCCGCAGTGGGCGAGGCACTGCACCTCACCGGGACAGTGGGCGCACTCGGGGCGCGCCGCCTCGCGCAGCCTCGCCTCGCGGGAGAGGTAGCGCCTCAGCCAGGGGGTGAGCACCGCGCGCGCCGGCAGGCCCGCGGCGCTCAGGAAAGTGACGATGTCGCCGGGCCGCGCGTCGGCGAGCACCCGCTTGAAGTTCGGGTGCGCGTCGCATTCCTCCGTGACGGCGAAGGCCGTGCCGAGCTGCACCGCCGAGAAGCCCATGGCCAGCACCTCGCGCACCTTCTCGAAGGCCGCCAGGCCCCCGGCGGCGATGAGCGGGATGCGCTCGAAGGCGATCCCGAGCTCGCGGAAGACCTGCCGGAGGCCCTCGATCACGGTGGCGAAGTCGAAGCGCGGGCTGGAGACGTCCTCCATGCGGGTCGCGCCCAGGTGGCCGCCCGCGTGCCCCGGGTGCTCCACGACGATCGCATCCGGCAGCCGCCCCCGGCGCAGCCAGCGGCGCAGCAGGGCGCGCGCGCCGCGCGGCTCGGAGACGATGGGAATGAGGGCGACGTCGGGGTGGTCCTTGGTGAGGTCCGGCAGGTCCAAGGGGAGCCCCGCCCCGCAGACGATCGCGTCGGCACCGCTCTCGCAGGCCTGGCGCACGTGCTCGCGATACTCGCGCAGCGCGTGCATGACGTTGACGGCGATGAAGCCGTCGCGGCCCGCGGTGCGGCGCGCCTCGCGGATCTCGCGGTCGAGGGCCTCCAGGTTGGCCTCGGTGTGGGCCTGCGGGTCGCGCACCTTGCGCAGCCGCCGCATCAGGTCGTCGTGCAGCCGGCGCAGGTCCACGCTGGCGATGGTGCCCACGGCGCCCAGGGCGGCCACGGCCCCGGCCAGGCGGTGGGCCGAGACGCCCCTGTCTCTTATACACATC
>WFOW01000377.1 GCA_015487895.1 Gammaproteobacteria bacterium
AGCCGGACTCGCCCACGAGCGCCAGGGTGCGGCCGCCGGCGAGCGCAAAGGAGAGCCCGTCGACGGCGCGCACGTGGGCGACCGTGCGCCGCAGCACGCCCTTGCGCACCGGGAAGTGCACGGCGAGCCCCCGCACCTCGAGCAGGGGTGCGCCCGCCGCCGCCGGCGCGGCGCGGCGCGGCGGCGGGGGTGCGGCGGGCGCGGCGGCGCGGCCCTCGGCGACCGCGTGGCAGCGCACGCGGTGGCCCTCGCCGAGCTCGGTCCAGCCCGGCGTCTCGCTCCGGCAGCGCGCGTCGGCGAGCGCGCAGCGCGGGGCGAAGCGGCAGCCCGGCGGCGGCGCCGCGAGCGAGGGCACCGTGCCCGGGACCGCGGCGAGCGGGCGCGCGCGCTTGCGCCGGTCGGGCAGGGCCTCGAAGAGCCCCTGCGTGTAGGGGTGGCGCGGCTCGCGGAAGAAGCGCCCGCGCGGGGCCTCCTCCACGATCTCGCCCGCGTACATGACGGCGACGCGGTCGGCGTTCTCGGCGACCACGCCGAGGTCGTGCGTGATGAGCAGCAGCGCCATGCCGCGGCGCTCGCGCTCGCGCCGCAGCAGCTCCAGCACCTGGGCCTGCAGGGTGACGTCGAGGGCCGTGGTCGGCTCGTCGGCGATGACCAGCTCCGGGTCGCAGGCGATGGCCATGGCGATCACCACGCGCTGCTTCATGCCCCCCGAGAGCTGGTGGGGATACTCGCGCAGGCGCCGCTCGGGGTCCGGGATGCCCACCTCGCGCAGCAGGGCGAGCACGCGCTCGCGCCGGGCGCGCCCGCGCAGCCCGAGATGGCGCGTCAGCGCCTCGCCGATCTGGGTCTCGACGCTCAGCACCGGGTTGAGCGCCGTCTGCGGCTCCTGGAAGACCATGCCGATGCGCCGCCCGCGCACCGCGCGCAGCTCGCGCTCCGGCAGGCGCAGCAGGTCGGTGCCGTCGAGCCGCACCGAGCCTTCCACGATGCGCGCCGCGGGGCGCGGCACCAGGCCGAGGATGGAGAGCGCCGTCATGGACTTGCCGCAGCCGGACTCGCCCACCAGGGCGTAGGCCTCGCCGCGGCGGATGCGGAAGCTCACCCCGTCCACCGCGCGCACCGCGCCGGGCCCCCGCCCGATGAGGGTGCGCAGGCCCTCGACCTCCAGCAGCGCGCCGCCGCTCACCGCACGCGCCTCCGCGGGTCGAAGGCCTCGCGCACCGCGTCGGCGAAGAGGTTTGCCGCGAGCACGAGGCCGAGCATGAACACGAAGGCCGCCGCCAGCGTCCACCACACCACCGGCTCGCGCGCGAGCTCGAGGCGGGCGGAGTTGATCATGTTGCCCCAGCTCGTCATGGTGGGATCCACGCCGACGCCGACGTAGGCGAGCACCGCCTCGGCCAGCACCAGGGCGGAGAAGTCGAGCACCACGCTGATGAGGACGATGTGCAGCACGTTGGGCAGGACGTGGCGCACGAGGATGGCGCCGTGGCCGGTGCCGAGGGCGACGGCGGCCTGCACGTACTCGACCTCGCGCAGCTTGAGGGTCTCGCCGCGCAGCATGCGGCACAGCCCGGTCCAGCTCGTCACCCCGAGCACCGCGCACAGGAAGAGGAGCCGGAGGTCGGCGCGCGCGGCGGTGGTCTCGAACAGCTCCGGGTGGCTGGCCATGTAGACCTGCAGCATGAGGATGCCGGCGGCGATGAGCAGCACGCCCGGGATGGAGTTGAGCGTGGTGTAGAGGTACTGGACGAGGTCGTCCACGCGCCCGCCGAAGTAGCCGGCCGAGAGCCCCATGGCGAGGGCGAAGGGCAGCATGAGGAGCGTGGTGAGCGTGCCGATGACGAGCCCGGTGCGCACGCTCTTGAGCGCCTGGTAGAGCACGTCCTCGCCCACCTTGTCCGTGCCGAGGACGTGGTAGCCGGCGGCGAGCCAGGCGGTGACGCCGGCAGCCACGGCGAGCGCGGCGGCGGTGGCGAGCATGGGCCGCCAGGGAAGCTCGGTGCGGCCGGCGGCAAGCCGCGCAAACGCCGCGCGCCACGAAAGCCTCCAGCGCCGCGCGAGCGCCGCGGCGAGGAGCGCCGCCGCGCCCGCCCACAGCACGAGCCCCGCGGCGGCGCCCGCCAGCGCCCGGCGTGCGACGTCGGGCCAGCGCTCGCGGTCGGGATCGGCGAGGTGGGCGCCGCCGTAGCGCAGGCGCGGGCGCTCGCGCACGCGCGTGCCGTCCGGGCGCTCCACGGTCTCCCTGACGTGCAGGCGCACGGCGAGCGGGGCCGAGTAGGTCTTCTCGGCGCCCGCGCGCAGGCGCGCCAGGGCCAGGTCGAGCACGCTCAGCACCTCCGCCGACCAGTGCACGCGCCCGTCCGGCCCCTGCGACGCGGGCAGCCGGAAGTGGAGCGAGTCGGCGACGCCGACGAGCGCGTAGGCGGCGAGCACCACCGCGGCGCACATGCCCGTGCGCGAGCGCGCCACCCGCCCCCACGGCTCGCGCAGGTGCGGCGTGCGGCGCACGTGCCAGGCGAAGGCCGCCAGCCCCGCGATCAGCAGGAAGAGCAGCGCATCGGTCCACAGCAGCACCGGCCGGAACACCGCCCTACCCCAGCCGCACCCGCGGGTCCACCAGCGTGTAGGAGATGTCGGTGAGCAGCAGTCCCGCGATGTAGAGCACCGAGCCGAGGAAGACCATGGCCCGCACCTCGGCGAAGTCCTGGGCCTGGATGGCGTCGATGGTGTAGCTGCCGAGCCCCGGGATGGCGAAGAAGGACTCGAGCAGGAGCGATCCCATGAAGAGCAGCGGCAGCACCGCGACCACCCCCGTGAGGATGGGGATCATGGCGTTGCCGAGGACGTGGCGGAAGAGCACCGCGAGCTCGCCCAGCCCCTTGGCGCGCGCCGTGCGCACGTAGTCCTTGTCCGCCTCCTCCAGGAAGAGGGTGCGGTACCAGCGCGCGTTGGCGCCGAGCGTGGCGAGGACGCCGATCGCAGCCGGCAGCGCCAGGAAGCGCACCGCATCGAGGCCGCCCGCGTAGCCCGAGATGGGCACCAGGTGCATGAGCTTCCCCACCAGGTACTGCCCGGCGATGATGTAGAACAGCGCCGAGATGGACATGAGCACCACCAGCGCCACCGTGCCCCAGGCGTCGAGGTAGCTCCCGCGGAAGAGCACCAGCGCGAGCGCCACGGTCACGTGCGTGAGCAGGCCCGCCAGGAAGACCGGCACCGCCAGCGCCAGGCTCGGCCACATGCGCTGGCGGATGTCCTCGCCGATGTCGCGGCCGCGGTCCGAGCGGCCGAAGTCGAAGACGAACAGCCGCACCGACTTGCGGTAGAAGATGGTCTCGGTGAGCTTGCCCGCGCCCTCGGCCGCGCCGTTCCAGAACAGCGGCAGGTCGTAGCCGCGCTCGCGCTTCCAGCGCTCGATGGCCTCGGGCGTGACGCGCTTGACGCCGAGGTGCATGCGCGCCATGTCGTCGGGCGTGTTGACCACGAAGAACAGCGCGAAGGTGATCAGGTTCACCCCGATCAGGATCGGGATCGCGTAGAGGACGCGGCGGACGATGTAGGCGATCACGGCCCCGCCCCCTCGAGCGGCGGGCGCCGCTCCTGGCGCCGCCACTGCGCCACGGCGGGCGCGACGGCGGCGGCGAGCGCGAGCGCGACGAGCGCCAGCGGCCACAGCACGGGCCGGTTCCACTCCGCGCGGCGCGCGGCGCGCAGGTGCGGGTCGATGCGCAGGTACTTGAGCGTGTTGTTCGCCATCAGGTTGGGCTTGGCGTTGCCCACCCAGGCGTGGAGCAGGCGGTAGGCCTTGGGGTTGACGCCCCACACCCAGGGCGCGTCGCGGCGGGCGATGTCCACCATGCGCCGGATGAGGGCGAGGCGCTCGGGGCCGTTCGGCATGGCCCGCATGCGCTCGAACAGGCGGTCGAACTCGGGATTGGCGTAGTTGGCGGCGTTCTCGCCGCCGTGGCGCACCTTGCCGTTGGGCCCGTAGAGCAGGAACAGGAAGTTCTCGGGGTCCGGGTAGTCGGCGTTCCAGCCCCAGGTGAAGATCTGGGCGGTGCCGTTGCGCATCTTCTCCTGGAAGCGGTTGTAGTCGGTGGCGCGCACCACGAGCTGGATGCCGAGCCTGGCGAGCTGCTTGCGGAACCAGTCGAGGCGCGCCTTGTCGTCGGGGCGGCCGCCGGTGACGTCGAAGTGCAGCACCAGCGGCTTGCCGGTGCGCGCGTCCACGCCGCCCGGGTAGCCCGCCTCGGCCAGCAGGCGCCGCGCCTCGGCGAGCGGGCGGCGGCGGGCGCGGCCGTCGCGCCACTCGTAGACGTAGGGGTTGATGCCGGCCTCGCCCTCCTCGTGGCCGAAGATGCCGGGCGGGATGGGGCCCTGGGCGGGCACGCCGCGGCCGTTCATGAAGATCGAGATGTACTCCTCGTAGTCGAGGGCGATGGAGATGGCGCGGCGCAGCTTGCGGCCGCGCTCGTCGAGCCCGCCCACCACCGGGTCGAGCATGTTGAAGCCGAGGTAGTAGACCGAGGCGAGCACCGCCGTCTGCAGCCGGATGCCCTTGGCGCGCAGGGCCGGCGTGAGGCTCACCTCGCCGCCCGCGCCCACGCGCACGGCCTGGTCGAAGGCGTCCTCGCTGATGCCCGACATGTCGTAGTAGCCCTGCAGGAACTTGTTCCAGCGCGGGATCTCCTCGCGCTCGAGGCTGAAGACCACCCGGTCGATGAAGGGCAGCGGCCGGCCGGCGTCGGCGAGGAGCCCCGCGGCGCGGTCGCCGGGGGCGCCCTCGGCCGGATAGCGCTCGCCGTGGAACTCGGGGTTGCGCTCGAGGACCATGCGCCGGTTGGGGTTGTTGACGGTCAGCATGTAGGGCCCGGTGCCCACCGGGAACCAGTCGAGCACGATGTTGCGCTCGGCGAGCACCCCCTGCGCGTAGAATCGCTCGGCCTCCCAGGGCATGGGCGCGAAGAAGGGCATGGCGAGCCAGTAGACGAACTGGGGGTAGTGGCCGCGGATGCGCACGCGGAAGGTGTAGCGGTCGACGAGCTCGACGCCGGCGAGCTCGAAGCGGCGCAGGTCCAGCCAGCGCTCGCCGCGCGCGCGCGCCTCGCGCCAGGCCTCGTCGAGGCGGCGGCCGAGCTCGCGCAGCCCCACGATGTGGCCGCTCATGAGGCCGTAGATGGGCGAGGCCACCGCCGGATGGGCCAGCCGCTTGATCTGGTAGACGTAGTCGGCGGCGGTGAGCTCGCGCGTGGCGCGCACGGGCAGGTCGTAGGGCGAGCGCAGGCGCGCGGCCTCGCGCGCCGTGAGGTGGTGGTAGAGGAAGCGCCCGTCGGGCCCGCGCGCGAAGGCCGGGTGCGGCTGGTAGCGGATGCCGGGGCGAATGCGGATCTCGTAGACGCTCTCGGCCACCTGCGCGGCCGGCGCGTCGTCGGGCAGGCGCCGGCCGCGGGCGTCGTAGAGCCGCGGCTTCGGGACCGCCTCGGCCGTCAGCGGCACCAGCGTGTAGGGGCGCTTCAGGTAATGGT
The DNA here is from genome assembly GCA_015487895.1 of Gammaproteobacteria bacterium. Classification (GTDB taxonomy): domain Bacteria; phylum Pseudomonadota; class Gammaproteobacteria; order S144-34; family S144-34; genus S144-34. The sequence continues at coordinate 5,529 of WFOW01000377.1, forward strand.
ACTGCAGCGGCGGCTCGTAGACGTTGGCGATGATGGCGTACTCGTTGGAGGAGTAGCTGCGCGCGGGGTCGAGGTGCTTGGGCCGCTCCTGGAAGTCGGTGTAGTAGATGTTGGCGCGCGCCTCGCGCGCCGGGTAGGGGTTGTTCCACGGCTCGGCGCAGCCGCCCGCGGCGAGCGCCAGCGCCGCCAGCGCGACGCCGCGCCCCCACCAGCGCCTCCACCGTCCGCGCTGCGGCGCCTCCTCCATCCGCGCCGATTATACGGGTCCGGCGCGCGGCCGCGCGGCGCCCGCAAGGCTTTGGGCGCGCGGACTTTTCGGGTAAGGTATAGCGCCTTGCGCCCGGCGGTCGGGCCGATCAGGGAGGGCTGCGCATGGGTTTCCTCTCCGGCAAGCGCGCGCTCGTGACGGGCGTGGCGAGCAACCGCTCCATCGCCTGGGGCATCGCCACCGCCATGCGGCGCGAGGGCGCCGAGCTCGCCTTCACCTACCAGAACGACAAGCTGCGCGAGCGCGTGACGAAGCTCGCCGCCGAGTGCGGCTCGGACATCGTGCTGCCCTGCGACGTCGCCTCCGACGAGCAGATCGCCGCGCTGTTCGAGGCCCTGGGCGGGCGCTGGGACGGGCTCGACATCGTGGTGCACTCCATCGCCTATGCGCCGAAGGAGCAGCTCGCCGGCGACTTCGTCGAGGTCACGGACCGCGAGGGCTTCCGCATCGCCCACGAGATCTCGAGCTACAGCTTCACCGCGCTGGCGAAGGCGGCGCGTCCCATGATGCGCGGGCGCAACGGGGCGCTGCTCACGCTGAGCTACCTGGGCGCCGAGCGCGCCGTGCCCAACTACAACGTCATGGGGCTGGCCAAGGCGAGCCTGGAGGCCAACGTGCGCTACATGGCCGCCGCCCTCGGCCCCGAGGGCATCCGCGTCAACGCCGTCTCCGCCGGGCCCATCCGCACCCTCGCCGCCGCGGGGATCGGCAACTTCCGCAAGCTGCTCGAGCACGCCGAGCGCACGGCGCCGCTGCGCCGCAACGTCACCATCGAGGAGGTGGGCAACGCGGCGGCCTTCCTGTGCTCCGACCTGGCCTCCGGCATCACGGGCGAGGTCCTCTACGTCGATTCCGGCTACCACATCCTCGGCCTGGTGGTCTCGGAGGCCGAGGCCGCGCAGCCGTCCGGCTGAGGAGAAGGGTTACAGGTTACGGGTTACAGGTTACGGGTGACGGTATGGACTGTGGACTGCAACCCGCAACCTGCAACCTGAGGCCTGGCTAGGGCACCACCCCTCGCCTCCCGACCCTCTCGATTGTGGGAGGGGCTTCCAGCCCCGACCCTAGCACCTTCCGAGTGTGGGAGCGGCATCTTGCCGCGACCGCTTCGCGGGAGTGCACGGGTGACGGGTGACGGGTGACGGGTCACGGTGTACAGGCCACTGTGAACTGTAGCCCGCGACCTGCAACCCACCTGTGGGCGGGGCTTCCAGCGCTGACCACGGCACCTTCCGAGTGTGGGAGCGGCATCTTGCCGCGACCA
>WFOW01000378.1 GCA_015487895.1 Gammaproteobacteria bacterium
GCCCTCAAGGGCGTGCTGCGCGCGCGCGGCCTCGGCACGGGCGTGGGCGACGAGGGCTGCTTCGCGCCGGACCTGCCCTCCAACGCGGCGGCGCTCGACGTCATCCTCGAGGCGATCGCCAAGGCCGGCTACGAGCCGGGGCGCGACGTCGAGCGCCAGCGAGCTCCACCGCGACGGGCGCTACCATCTCGAGGCCGAGGGGCGCACGCTCGACGCCGAGGGCATGGTGCGGCTGCTGGCCGGCTGGGTCGAGCGCTATCCCATCGTCTCGATCGAGGACGGCATGGCCGAGGACGACTGGGCGGGCTGGCGCATGCTGACCGAGGCGCTCGGGGGGCGCGTGCAGCTCGTCGGCGACGATCTCTTCGTCACCAACACCGCCATCCTGCGCGAGGGCATCGAGCGCGGGGTGGCCAACGCCATCCTCATCAAGCCGAACCAGATCGGCACCCTGACCGAGACGCTCGAGGCCATCGCCGTGGCGCGCGAGGCCGGCTACGCGGCCGTCATCTCGCACCGCTCGGGCGAGACCGAGGACACCACCATCGCGGATCTCGCCGCGGCCACCACCGCCACCCAGATCAAGACCGGCTCGCTCTCGCGCAGCGAGCGCGTGGCCAAGTACAACCGCCTGCTGCGCATCGAGGAGGCGCTCGGCGCGGAGGCGCGCTACGCCGGCGCCGACGCCCTGCGCCGCGGCTGAGCGCGCCGCCGGCGCCGGGGCAGGGGCCGGCGGCGGATCGGACGGGAACACCCGTATCCGGTAAGATTCCCCCACTGCTGGCCGCGGGGATCCGCCCGCCGTGCGTTGGCTCACGCTGCTGCTCGCCCTGCTGCTGCTCGCCCTGCAGTACCGGCTCTGGACGGGGCCGGGCGGGCTGCCGGACGTGCTGCGCCTGCGCGCGGCGGTCGAGCGCCAGGCGGAGGAGAACGCGCGCCTGGCGGCGCGCAACGCGGCGCTGGCCGCCGAGGTGGCCGACCTCAAGGGCGGCCTCGAGGCCGTCGAGGAGCGCGCGCGCAGCGAGCTCGGCATGATCCGCGAGGGCGAGACCTTCTTCCAGGTGGTGGAGCCGGGACCGGAGGAGCGGCGCCGGTGAGCGCCGTCTGCTGGGCGGTGGTGCCGGCCGGCGGCGTCGGGCGCCGCATGGGCGCGGGCGTGCCGAAGCAGTACCTGCCGCTGGCGGGTCGGCCCGTCATCGAGCACACCCTGGAGCGCCTCGCCGCCGAGCCGCGCGTGGCCGGCATCGTGGTCGCCGTCGCCGACGGCGACGCCCGCTGGGCGCGCGTGCGCCCGCCGGCGGGCGCGACCGTGCTCACCGCCCCTGCCGGGGCCGAGCGGCCGTGGTCGGTGCTCGCGGCGCTGCGGCGGCTCGCCGCCGAAGGGGTGCCGGAGACGGCGTGGGTGCTGGTGCACGACGCCGTGCGCCCCTGCGTGCGCACGGCCGATGTGGCACGCCTCATCGACACCCTCGCGGACGACCCGGTGGGGGGGCTGCTCGCCGTGCCCGTGCGCGACACCCTCAAGGCCGTGGCGGACGACGGGCGCGTGCGCGAGACCGTGCCGCGCGAGCGCCTCTGGCACGCGCTCACCCCGCAGATGTTCCGCCTCGGCACGCTGGCCGCGGCGCTCGAGCGCGCGCTGGCCGAGGGGGCGGCCGTGACCGACGACGCCGCGGCCATGGAGCGCGCCGGCCACCGCCCGCGCGTGGTCGAGGGCAGCGCCGACAACATCAAGATCACCCGCCCGGAGGACCTGGCGCTCGCCGAGCTGCTGCTCGCGCGCCAGCGCGCCGGCGGCGCGCCACGCCTCGAGAAGACCGGCGAGGCATGAGCATGCGGATCGGGCAGGGCATCGACGTGCACCGCTTCGGCCCCGGCGACCACGTCGTCGTCGGCGGCGTGCGCATCCCGCACGAGCGGGGCGTGGTCGCCCACTCCGACGGCGACGTGGCGCTCCACGCGCTGTGCGACGCGCTGCTCGGGGCCGCGGCCCTGGGCGATATCGGACACCACTTCCCGGACGGCGACCCGCGCTGGCGCGGCGCCGACAGCCGCGTGCTGCTGCGCGCCGTGCGCGGGCGTCTCGCCGAGCGCGGCCTGCGCCCCGTGCACGTGGACGTGACCGTGGTGGCCCAGGCCCCGCGTCTCGCACCTCACGTCGAGGCCATGCGCGCCAACATCGCCGCCGACCTCGGCCTCGATCCGGGCCGCGTGAGCGTCAAGGCGACCACCAGCGAGGGTCTCGGCTTCACGGGTCGCGGCGAGGGCATCGCCGCCTTCGCGGTCGCGCTCGTCGCGGAGGACGGCGGGACGCGCTGAGCGTGGACGGCGGCTGGCGCGGCCTGCCGCGGGCCTGGGGCCCGCCCCCGCTGCGCGCCCGCCTGCGGGACGCGCCCGAGGACTTCGTGGTCGAGGAGCTCACGGCCGTGCGCCCCGAGGGGCGGGGGGAGCATCTGCTCGTGCGCGTGCGAAAGCGCGGGATCGCCACCCGCGAGGCCGCCCGGCGCCTGGCGCAGGCGCTGGGCGTGCCCCCGCGCGAGGTCGGCTGGGCAGGGCTCAAGGACGCCGACGCCGTCGCCACGCAGTGGCTCAGCGTGCGCGTCGGGCCCGGCGCGGAGGTGCCGCGGCCGGAGACGATCGAGGCCGAGGGGCTCGAGGCGCTCGAGGTCCACCGCCACGGGCGCCGGCTGCGTCCGGGGGCGCTGCGCGGCAACCGGTTCGTGCTGCGCCTGCGCCGGGTCGAGGGCGCGCGCGAGGCCGCCGAGGCGCGGCTTGCGCGCATCGCCGCCGCGGGCGTGCCCAACTGGTTCGGCCCGCAGCGCTTCGCGCGCGGCGGGCTGGCACGCGCGGCCGCCTGGGCCGCCGGCCGCGCGCGGCCGCGCGACCGCCTGGAGCGCGGGCTATGGCTCTCGGCGCTGCGCGCGGCGCTCTACAACGCCGTCCTCGCCGAGCGCGTCTGGGCCGGCCTGTGGTCGCGCATGCTCCCGGGCGAGGTGCCGGTGCGCGCCGGCGGGCGCTGGCGCGCGGCGGAGGGGGCGCCGGACGCGCTGCCCTCGGGGCCGCTGTGGGGACTGTCTCTTATACACATCTGA
>WFOW01000379.1 GCA_015487895.1 Gammaproteobacteria bacterium
GTCCGAGGAGGGAAGGTCGTGGTGGGCGATCCGGCGAAGGAGCTTGCGGGGCTGTCGGGCTACGAGGGCCGGCTCGACCTCGCCCTGCACGGCATCCTCCAGACCATCGTGCGCCTGCCGTGGCTGGGCGCGCCCGCCGCGGGCATCTTCGTGGCGCGCCCCGGGGAGCGCTGCCTCGAGCTCGTCGCCCAGGTCAACTTCGTCCCCTACATCGCGGGCACCTGCGCGCGCGTGCCCTACGGGCGCTGCCTGTGCGGGCGGGTGGCCGAGAGCGGCGAGCTGCTGCACACGAGCTGCGTCGACGAGCGCCACGAGACCCGCTACGACGGCATGAAGCCCCACGGGCACTACGTGGTGCCCATCAAGGACGGCGAGGAGCTCCTCGGCGTGATGGTGCTCTACGTCGAGCACGGCCACGCCTACGACGAGGCCGAGGCCGAGGCGCTGCGCAGCTTCGCGGACGTGATCGCGCTCCTGATCCAGAGCTCGCGCCTCCACCGCGACAAGGCGCTCGCCGACCTCATCCTGGCGCACAGCACCCACGGGGTCGTGATCACCGATGCCGCCCAGCGCATCGAATGGGTCAACCCGGCCTTCGAGCGCACCACGGGCTACACGCTGGAGGAGGCCCGCGGCCGCCGGCCCGGCGAGCTGCTGCGCTCCGGCCGCCAGGGGCGCGCCTTCTACGAGGCCATGTGGCGCGAGATCCGCGAGAAGGGCTGCTGGCAGGGCGAGCTGTGGAACCGGCGCAAGAACGGCGAGATCTACCCGGAGTGGCTCAACGTCGTCGCGCTGCGCAACGAGCGCGGCGAGGTGGAGCGCTACGCCGGGATCTATGTGGACCTCACGGAGATCCGCGCCGCCGAGGCGCGCATCCGCGAGCTCGCCTACTACGACCGGATCACGGGGCTTCCCAACCTCGAGAGCCTGCGCGAGCGGCTGGAGCGCCTCGGCGGCGAGGCGCTCATGCTGCTGGTCGACATCGCGCATTTCCGCGAGATCAACGGGGCGCTGGGGCGGACGGCCGGCGACGCGCTGCTGCGCGAGGTCGGCCGGCGGCTGCGCGGGGCCTTCCCGGAGGCCGAGCTCGCGCGCGTGGGCGCGGCGGAGTTCTCCCTTGTCTGGCCGATGGGGGAAAGGGAGGGGCCGGAGGCCCGCGCGCGCCTGTGCGCCGAGAAGGCGCACGCGGCGCTGCGCCGGCCCTTCGCCGTGGGCGGCGGCGCGGTGCAGCTCGAGGCGCGCATCGGGGCGGCCTGGGGGGAGGCGGGCGAGCCCGACGCGCTGCTCGACCGCGCGGGCCTCGCGCTGCAGGCGGCCCGGGCCGGGCCCGCAGAGCCGGTGCGCCTGTTCAGCGAGCGCCTCGCCCGGGAGGCGGCGCTCAGGCGCCATGTCGAGTCGAGCCTGGTGCGCGCGCTGCGCGGGGGCGAGCTGCGGCTGGTCTACCAGCCCAAGGTGGATGCCCAGGGGCGGCTGCGCGGGGCCGAGGCGCTGCTGCGCTGGGAGAGCCCCGAGCACGGTCCCATCCGGCCCGACTTCATCGTCGCCGTGGCCGAGTCCTCGAGCCTCATCCACGAGCTGGGGGGCTGGGTGCTGGAGGAGGTGCTGGCGCAGGTGCTGCGCTGGCGGCGCGAGGGCCTGGACGCCCTCGCGCGCGGCGTGGCGCTCAACGTCTCGCCGGCGCAGCTCCTCTCGCCGGGGCTGGCCGGCGAGTTCGTGGGCGCCTGCGCCCTGCGCGGGGTGGCGCCCGCGGACCTCGAGCTCGAGGTCATCGAGAGCGGCGTGACGGGTGGGACCGAGACGGTGCTCGCCAACCTGCAGGAGCTCGCGCGTGCGGGCTTCCGCATCGCCATCGACGACTTCGGCACGGGCCACTCCTCGCTCGCGCGCCTGCACAGCTTTCCCATCGACACCCTCAAGATCGACCGCAGCTTCGTGCGCGGCCTCGACGAGGGCGGCACGGCCGAGGCCATCGTGCGCATGATCGTGGGCCTCGGCCGCGCGCTCGGCGCCACCCTCGTGGCCGAGGGCGTGGAGACGGCCGCGCACGCCGAGCGCCTCGCCGCGCTCGGCTGCGGGCTCTTCCAGGGCTACCACTTCGGCCGCCCGATGGAGGCCGACGAGATCGCCGCCTACGCGCGCGGCCGCGCCTCCGCCTGAGCCGCCGTGCCGGCGCGCGGCGGCGGGCGGCGGAGGATCGCCCGCCAGGCCGGATGCGCGGCGATCAGGGCGAGGGCGCGCCCGAGCAGCGTGCGCCCGGGCTCGGTGCGGTGCCAGACCGAGGCCCCGGAGGGGTGGGGCAGCGGGATCACGTCGACCGTCCTGCGGCCGAGGCGCACCGGGTGCACGCGCCCCACCACCTCGGCGAGCGCGCGGTGCTCGAGGAAGCGCGCGATGGCGAGCCGCCCCGTGGGGATGACGAGGCGCGGGCGCAGCAGCGCGATCTCGGCCTCCAGCCACGGCGCGCAGCTCGCCACCTCGGCCTCGCCGGGGACGCGGTCGCCGCCCTTGGGCGCCTTGCCCGGGAAGCAGCGGCAGACGGCGGCCATGTAGACCCGCGCGCGGAAGGCCTCCTCGTCGAGGCCGATCCCCTCGAACCAGCGGAACAGGGTCTTGCCGGCGGTCCAGGCGAAGGGCCGGCGCAGCCCGATCTCGCGCGAGCCCGGCGCCTGGCCGACCAGCAGCACGGGCGAGAGCACGGGCGCGCCGACCACGGGCGGGCCCGTCATGCCGGGGCAGCGGCGGCAGCGGCGCAGGCGGGCCTGGTGCTGCGCAAGCGCCGCGAGGCGCTCGGCGACGGTGCGCGGGGCCGCGGGGGCGCGTGGCACGGCGCTCATTCCCCGCCCGCGAGCGCGAGCGGCACGCGCATCTCCTCCGGCGCGAGGCCGCCGTGCACGCCGCGCTGCACGCGCCCCTCCTCCTCGCCCGGCACGCGGTCGCGCACGGTCCACCGGCCGCAGGCGAGCAGCATGCGGTCGCCGGCGCGCTCGGCGAGGCGCGGGTGCGTCTCGCGCCCGGGCCCGTACCAGCCGGCCGCGAGCGCCGCCGCGCCCGGCACGCACAGCGCGCGTCCCGCGAGGCGCTCGGCCGCCCAGGCGTCGAAGTCGCTCCCCGCGCCGGGGCGCAGATGGCAGACGGCCGCGCGCGGCTCGCCGCTCAGCGGCAGGCGCAGCATGGCGGCGGCCTCCGGGTCGCGGTCGATGCGCACCGTGTGCGCCGCGTCCGTGGCGACGAGCCCGTGGTCGGCCGTCACGACGAGCAGGGCGCCGCTGCCGGCGAGCGCCCCGTGCAGGCGCTCGAGGGCCCGGTCCAGCGCCGCGGCGGCGGCACGCACCGGTCCTGCGGCCGGACCGTGCTCGTGGGCGAGGCGGTCCACCTCGGGCCAGTAGAGGTGCACCAGCGCGCGTCCGGCGCGGGCGAGCGCCGCCGCGCGCTCGACCGCCTCCGGCAGGCGCTCGAAGGGGTGGATGCGCGCCGGGCCGGCGAAGGCGCGCGAGAAGGGCGAGCCCGCGATGTCGGCGGGCAGCAGCAGGTGCACGGGCACGCTTAGGCGCGCGGCGAGCGGGCGGGGTTCGAGGTGCCGGGCGAGCGCCACGCCCCGCGCCTCCAGGCCGCGCTCCTCGCCGCGGCGCTTCCACGGCAGCACCGCCACCACCCCGCCCGCCTCCGGCAGCAGCACGTGCCAGCCCGTGAGGCCGTGGGCGCGCGGCGGCAGGCCCGTGAGCAGCGTGCCGACGGCCGCCGCCGTGGTGGCCGGGAAGACCGAGGTCAGGGTGCCGGCGCGGTGGGCCGCGAGCCAGGGCGTGCCCCCGTCCTCCACGAGGTAGGTGCCGAGGCCGTCGGCGACCACGAGCACCACGGCGCGCGCCGCGGCGACGCGCTCGCGCGCGAGCAGCGCGCAGTCGGGCCACGGCACGGGCCCCGCGCCCAGCCCGCCGGCGAGCGAGGCCATGAGGTTGAGCAGCGAGCGCCCGCCGTAGTCCGGCAGCAGCGCGCCGGGGGGCAGCGGGGGGAC